>JAICGY010000098.1 GCA_025922915.1 Candidatus Methylomirabilota bacterium
CCGCGGATCCCCTCCGGCGGGTACTTGCAGGCGTGCACGGCCGCCTCGCACTCGGCGCGGCCGGAGACCCAGGGGATCATCACGCCGTGGGCCCCGAGGTCGAGGACCCGCTTGACGACAGCGGGGTCGTTCCACTGCACGCGCACGAGGGGCGTGGCGCCGCCGCCCTGCATGGCCTGCAGCTGGGCGAGCAGCGTCTGGTAGTCCCCGTGGCCGTGCTCCATGTCGATCAGCAGCCAGTCGAAGCCGGCGTCGCCCATGATCTCGGCCGCGATGGGGCTGCACAGCTGGAGCCAGGCCCCGGCCGTCGGCTCGCCCGCCTTCAGCTTCCGCTTCACCGGATTGTCGATCAGCGCGCTCACGGGCGTCCTCCCTGGCGTGAGAGATGGTGCTCGATGGACGGCAGCGCTTCCAGGACGACCTCGCCGACGACGGCGAGGCTCGCCGCGGACACCGTGTCGAGGGTGTCCTCCGCCGTGTGCCAGGCGGGGAAGTCGAAGTCGATCAGCAGGGCGGCCGGCACGCCCGCGCGCAGGAACGGCGTGTGGTCGTCCTCGACGGGGAGGACGTCACGCAGGAAGTGCCGGCCGTGCCCGAGGCGGGCCGCCGCCGCCCAGATGATGTCGGTCAGCCACGGCGCGGAGTGGCTCTCGCGGCGTATCGCGAGGTCCCGGTCGCCGATCATGTCGAGGACGACGAGCGCGCGGGGTAGCCGCCGCTCGCGCGCCAGCTCGGCGGCCAGCCGGCGCGAGCCGTAGAGGCTGTCCCGGTCGCTCCACGCCACGCGCGCCTCCTCCCCGTCGAACCACACCACCCAGCAGGTGTAGTCGCGCGGCCCGCCGGCGAGGCGCCGGGCGAGCTCGATGAGGAGCGCGGCGCTGGAGCCGCCGTCGTTGGCGCCCACGAACGCGAACTCGCCGAAGAGCTTCGTGTCGTAGTGCCCGCCGAGCATGACGACGTCGGGGCGCCGCCCCGGAATGACCGCGATCACGTTCGCCATGGCGACTCGCCCGTAGGGCGTGTCCGCCTCGAAGCGGCGCACCTCCGTCCGGATGCCGGCCCGCCGCAGCTCTCCCACGATGTACTCGCGCGCGCGCGCCCCGCCCGGCGTGCCGGCGACGCGCGGCCCGATGCCGACCAGCCGCTCGACGTGCCGGAGCGCCGCCTTCCCGTCGAACCCCGGCGGCCGCTCCTGGGCCCGGGCGGGGGGGCTCGTCGCGCCGGCCAGCAGCAGGACGAGGAGCACGGCGGCCGGGCGGCGCGCCGTCATCGGGGCTTCACGCCGACGGCCCCGTAGTAGTTCATCGTGAAGACGAAGTCGCCGGCGGCCACGAGCGCGGTGAACCCGTCGAGCCAGCGCTGCGCGGCCGCGGCCGTGACGATCCCGAAGCGCACGGCGTTCTCCGCTCGCCGCTCGAGGAAGTTCCGGGTGAACGGCTCCAGGGTCGTGTCCTGATAGACGTCGGTGCGCAGGCGGATGCGGATGCAGCCGGCGGCGCGCAGGAGCGCGGGCAGGCGCCGGCCGCTGTACGGCTCGGCATAGACGCGCCGGGCGACGCCCGCGAGGATGCGATCGGTGAGCGCCCGGTCGGCATGGGTGACCGCCACCACGCCGAAGTCCTGGTCCTGGAGCCCGACGCGGCCGCCCGGCCGGGTGACCCGGACCAGCTCGCCGACGACGCGGAGCGGGTCGGGCACGTGCAGGATGAGCGTCACCGCCAGCGCCACGTCGAACCGGTCGGCGGCGAAGGGCAGGCGCGCGGCGTCCGCTCGCCGGAGCGCGAGGGCCGACGGGCGGCCGTTCCGTGCGGCCAGCCGCCGGGCGGCCGCGAGCACGCGCCGGCTCGCGTCCACGCCGACCACCGCGCCGCGCCGTCCCACCCGCGCCGCCACGTCGCGCAGGACCACGCCGGTGCCGCACCCGACCTCGACGACCCGGTCGCCGGGGCGCAGGCCGACGAAGGCCAGGAAGCGGCGGCGCAGCCGTGCCTGCGTCGGGGTCGCCCCGCGCGTCTCCAGGGCAGCGATCAGCCGGTCGACGTTGGGCTGCCGGTCGAGCGCGCGCCAGGGATCGGGAGACGGCACCGGCGCTCAGCCGCCGGCGTACCGCCGCGCGCACTCGGCGCTGCAGAAGTGCCGCAGTCCCTCCGCGAAGCGCCGGGTCACCGCGCGCGAGCGGACCACGTACGTCTCGCAGACGGGATCCTTGACGAGGGCGTCACCGGCCACCTCCCGCCGTCGCGGCGCGCGCAGCGCGCGGACGAGCGGCAGGAGCACGACGAGCACCAGCAGGATCGCGATCCCGAGGACGGCCAGGCGCATCAGCGCTCCGGCTTGATGGAGACGGCGCGCAGGAACTCCTTGTCCTGGGTCGTGAGCTCGGTCGAGAAGCTGCCGCGGTTGCGGGTGCCCGAGAAGAAGATCCCGGTGTCGGCACCGCGCCGGAGGATTTCCTGCACCGCGTCGCGCGCCGCCTCCGTGGCGGCGAGCGACGCCTCGATCGTCTGCACCAGCTTGCGCATCAACGCGTCGACGTGACGTTCTCGCGGCATGCGGCTCTTACGATACCATACGCGCCGTGTCGGGTTCATGGAGCCCGCGCGGGTCGCAGGTGCGCTACGCGCGCGGCACGCTCGCGCTGCGGGAGGACGTCTGGCGGCTGCCCGACGGCGCCGAGCGCGTCTACCCCGTGCTCGTGGTCGGCGTCACGGTGGGCGTCCTGCCGCTGGTGGCGCCGGACCGCGTGCTCCTCGTCCGCCAGTACCGGCACCTGCAGCGCGCCCTGTCCTGGGAGCTGCCGGGCGGCGGCGCCCTCCCCGGCGAGACACCGGCCGCCGCCGCGCTCCGCGAGCTTCGCGAGGAAGGCGGGTACCACGCCGATTCCCTGGAGGCGATTACCCACTTCTACCCTTCCAACGCCTACCTCGACGAGGTCGCCCACTGCTTCGTGGCGCGCGGCCTCCGTCCCGACCCCCTGCCCACGGACGACGACGAGTTTTTCGAGCGCACCATCCTTCCCATGGCCGAGGTCGTCCGCATGGCGCTCCAGGGCGAGATCACCGAGTCGGTGTCGAAGGTCACGGTCCTGCAGTACGCGCTCGCCGCCGCCCGCTGAGGGGCGCCGGGTCCCCCCTCCGGCGGCACCTGGCACGGAACCGGCATGGTGGAGCCGGCAGGGCCACCCCGCCACCTCGGAGGAGCGCATGCTCTGGACGATCTTCGTGATCCTGCTGATCCTGTGGCTGCTCGGCATCGTGAGCTCGTACACGCTGGGCGGCTTCATCCACATCCTGCTCGTCATCGCCCTGGTCGTGATCGTGATCCGCATCATCCAGGGCCGACGGCCGGTGTAGCGGCGCGCCGTCAGCCGCGCTGGCGCTGGATCGCGGCCCCGAGGCTCTGGAGCTTGGTCTCGATGTCCTCGTAGCCGCGATCGATCTGCTCGACGCTGCGGATCACCGTGCGGCCCTCGGCGCACAGGGCCGCGATGACGAGCGCGATGCCGGCGCGGATGTCGGGACTCGGGATCCCCAGCGGCTCGCCGCGCAGCCGGGTCGGCCCGTGCACGAGCGCGCGGTGAGGGTCGCACAGCACGATTCGCGCGCCCATGCCGATGAGCCGGTCCACGAAGAAGAGCCGGCTCTCGTACATCTTCTCGTGGAACAGCATGGTCCCGCCCGCCTGCGTGGCCGTCACCAGCGCCACGCTCATGAGGTCGGCCGGGAAGGCCGGCCACGGCCCATCGTCGATCTTCGGGATCGCGCCTCCGAGGTCGCTGACGACGGCGAGGCTCTGGCCCCCCGGCAGGATCAGGTCGTCGCCCTCCACGCGCGTCTGCACGCCCAGCCGGCCGAAGACGTGGAGCGTCATCCGGAGGTCCTCCACGCCGGCGTCGCGGATGGTGACCTCGCCGCCGGTGGCGGCGGCCAGCGCGAGGAAGCTGCCCACCTCCATGAAGTCGGGCCCCAGCCGGAACGTCGCGCCGCCCAGCCGCTCCACCCCATGCACGCGGAGGAGATTCGAGCCGATGCCGTCGATGCGCGCCCCCATGGCGACGAGCAGCCGGCAGGTGTCCTGCACGTGGGGCTCGCACGCCGCGTTGCGGATCACGGTCGTGCCCCGGGCCACCGAGGCCGCCATCACGACGTTCTCGGTCGCGGTCACGCTCGCCTCGTCGAGCAGGATGTCGGCCCCCCGCAGCGTGTCGGCGCGCAGCGTGGCGCCGTCGACGCGGGCGCCGAGGGCCTCGAGCCCGAGCACGTGCGTGTCGATGCGCCGGCGTCCGATCTGGTCGCCGCCGGCGCTCGCCATCCGGGCCTCGCCCAGCCGCGCGACGAGGGGCCCGAGGAGCACCAGCCCGCCCCGCAGGCGCCCCAGCAGGTCGGCGTCCGGCGCCCGGCCCGCCAGGCGGCGCGCGTGCAGGGTCACGGCGTGGCGGTCGTGGCGCTGCACCTCGACGCCGAGCCCCTCCACGAGGGCGAGCATCGTGCGGACGTCGGCGATGTCCGGGAGGTTGTCCAGGCGCACCGGCTGATCGGTCAGCAGGGCGGCGGCGATCGCCGGGAACGCCGCGTTCTTGTTGCCGCTCGGCGTGAGGGTGCCCTTGATGGGCGCCCGGCCCTCGATGACGAACTGGTCCATCGTCACTCCTTCAGCACGTCGCGCGATCGCCCGGGAGGGCGTGCACTCTGTCAGCCCAGGGCCTGCGCGAGGTCAGCGATGAGGTCGTCGGGGTGCTCGAGGCCGACGGACAGCCGCAGGAGGCTCTCGGGCGAGCGGGTGGCCGGGCCCTCCACGGAGGCGCGGTGCTCGACCAGGCTCTCCGTCCCGCCGAACGACGTCGCACACGTGAACACCCGCACCTTGGCGGCCACCGCGAGGGCGGCATCACGGCCGCCGCGCACGCGCAGGGACAGCATGCCACCGAAGCCGCTCATCTGCCGCTGGGCCAGCTTGTGGCCGGGGTCTGCGGGCAGCCCGGGGTAGTGGACGGCCTCCACCCGGGGATGGTCGTCGAGGAACGTCGCCACGGACAGGGCGTGCTCGGAGTGGGCGCGCATGCGCAGGGGCAGGGTGCGGATCCCCCGGCGCACCAGCCAGCAGTCGAACGGCGATGGCACGGCGCCGCCCGTGGCCTGCAGGCCCCGCACGCGCTCGAAGAGCCCGTCGCGCTCGCGGGCGACGATCAGGCCGCCCATCACGTCGCCGTGGCCGGCCAGGTACTTCGTCGTCGCGTGCACCACGAGGTCGGCCCCGAGGGCGAGCGGCCGCTGGAGCGCGGGGGTGGCCGTCGTGTTGTCGCACACGCAGCGGGCGCCGGCGGCGTGGGCGATCTCGGCCAGCGCGGCGACGTCGCTGACGTGCCAGAGCGGGTTGGACGGCGTCTCGACCCACACCAGCCGCGTGGTGTCCCGGACGGCGGCCCGCACCGCCGCCAGGTCCTGCATGTCGACGAAGGTGGCCCCGAGGCCCCAGCGGGCGAACGTCTCCCGGAGCAGCCGGCCGGTCCCGTAGTAGGCGTCGAGGGGCGCGATCACGTGATCGCCGGGCTCGAGCGCCAGGAAGACGGCCGTTGTCGCCGCCGACGCCGAGCCGAACGCCGCCGCCGCCGCGCCGCCCTCGAGATCGGCCAGGCACTCCTCCAGGGCGTCGCGGTTGGGATTGGCATTGCGCGAGTAGAGCCAGCCCCGCGGGCAGGCGCCGTCGGGCGCGTGCTCGAACGTCGTCGAGGGGTGGATGGCCGGCGCGACCGCCCCCGTGGTCGGGTCCACCCGCAGGCCGGCGTGGATGGCCCGCGTCTCGAGCCTCATCGGTCACCTCCCGGAAACGTGGCTCCCCCGGATCCTAGCGCGGGTGGCGGGTGATCGGAGAGGACATCCGGCGGGGCCCCGGGCGACCCGGCGCGGGACGGCTCAGCCGCGGGCCGGCGGCCCGGACGGCCCCGTCCTCCACGCCTGCGTGCGGCGGGTCACCCCCCGCAGCGCCACGGCGTGCGCCGTGCGCACGCCGAGGCCGATGAGGATGATGAGCACCGACATCGCGGTCGCCTGCGCGGTCTCGCCGGCGTCGTCGAGGAGCAGGACCGCCACCGCCGCCAGCTCGGTGCCGGGGGCCACCAGGAACACGACGGCGGACAGGGTGACCATCGCGTTGAGGAAGAAGTACATGCCGATGCCGACGATGGCCGGCAGGGCGATCGGCACCGTCACCCGCCAGACCGTCCGGTAGAAGCGGACGCCCATGGACGCGCCGACGCTCTCGAACTCGGGGTCCATCTGCTTCAGGGCGGTCGTCGCGGTCAGGAACGGCACCGTGAAGTAGTGGACGACGTTGGAGACGACGAGGATGGCGAGCGTGCCGTACAGCCGGTTGAGCGGGCTGTCGGGGGCGTTGAAGGTGAAGATGTAGGCCAGCCCCAGCACCATGCCGGGGATCGACACGGGCAGGATGGACAGCATGTACAGCGCGCCGTTGAACGGGCTCCGGCAGCGCTCCACCAGGTACGCGCCCCCGAACGTGATCAGCGTGCCCGCCACCGCGGTCAGCGCCGCCACCTCGACGCTGTTGAGCAGCGGCGTGTAGCCCCCGATCGTGTCGAAGGTGTAGTGCCGGAGCGTCGGCGAGAAGTCGTACGGCCACCGCGCCACGAGCGACGAGGTGACGATCACCGCGTAGATCCCCACGACGGCGGCGGCGACGGCCGTGCAGTAGACGAGCAGCGCCCACCGCGCCGCACCGCCGCCGCCGGGGACCAGCGGCCGGGCCGCGGACGTCACCAGCGCGTACTGCCGCCGCTGCACCAGCCGGTCGACCAGGAACGCAAGCAGTGCGGGCACCAGGAGCACGACGGAGACCGTCGCCCCCATCGTGAAGTTCTGCTGGCCGATCACCTGGTTGTAGATCTCCGTCGCCATGACCGAGTACTTGCCGCCGATGACCTTGGGGATGCCGAAATCCGTGATCACGAGCGTGAAGACGACGAAGCACGCGCTCATCACCCCGTACCTGACGGACGGCAGGGTGACGGTGCGGAAGGTGCGCAGGCGCGAGGCCCCCAGCGTCGCGGCGGCGTCGTAGAGGCGGGCGTCGGCGGCCGAGAGCGCGGCGACCAGGATCAGCATGGCGTGGGGGAAGCAGTAGAAGACCTCCGCCATGACGATGCCCTTGGCCCCGTACACGCCGATGTTGACGCCCGTCAGCCGCGTGAAGACGCCGTTGTTACCGAAGACGTAGACGAACGCGATCCCCTGCACCAGCGAGGGCGCGAAGATGGGCAGCATGGCGAGGAGACGGAACGCGCCGCGGCCGGGCAGGCGCACCCGCGTGAGCGCGTAGGCGTAGACGAAGGCCAGCACGACCGTCACCACCATGGCCGCCGACGACACCACGAGGCTGTTCGTGATCGAGGCCGCGATGGCGGGGGTCCGGAAGTAGCGCAGGTAGTTCGCGAGCGCGACGAACCCGCCCTCGCCGTCCAGCAGGCTCCGCCAGGCGACCTGCACCATGGGGGCGAGCACGAAGGCGTAGAGGAAGCCCGCGTAGAGGGCCAGGAGGGCCCAGCGCAGCCACTGCTCGGCGTCGGTGCGCAGGCCGACGACGGCGTCCGGGATGGCCGCCGACGCGCCGGACCGGCCCCGCCGGCTCATCGCGCGGGCGGCGCGCCGGGGTAGGCCCGCAGCCGGTCGGGCGGCAGCGCCGCCACCACCTCGCCCCCCTCCTTCACGCCGGCCTCGGGCAGCGCGCCGGCCGCCACGTCGCAGTCGATCGGCCGGCCGGGCACGCCGGCGAGCTCCAGCGTCACCCGCGTGTAGCCGCCGAGGAACTGGAGCGCGGCCACGCGCGCGGGCCCGCGGTTGGCGGCCTCGCGGGCGGCCGGCCCCAGCACGACGTCCTCGGGGCGGATGGCCAGCGTCACCGCCCCGCCGGCGTCCGGGGCGACCGGCCGGTGGCGGAGCCGGAGGTCGGCCACGCGGGACTCGCCGGGGCCGAGCGACGTCGCGGGCAGGAAGTTCATGTGCCCGACGAAGCGGGCGACGAAGAGCGAGGAGGGCGCGTCGTAGATCTCCTGGGGCGTGCCGATCTGCTCGACGGCGCCGTCGTGCATCACCACGATCCGGTCGGCCATGGTCAGCGCCTCCTCCTGGTCGTGGGTGACCATGATCGTGGTGAGGCCCAGGCGCCGCTGGAGCGTCTTGATCTCGTGGCGCAGGGCCACGCGCACGCGCGCGTCGCGCGCCGACAGCGGCTCGTCGAGCAGCAGCAGCGTCGGCGAGGGCGCCAGGGCGCGGGCGAGCGCGACGCGCTGCTGCTCGCCGCCGGACAGCTGGGCCGGGTACCGGTCGCGGTGCGCCCGGAGGTGGACCAGGTCCAGCAGCTCGTCGACGCGGGCCGCGACGCGCGCGCGGGCGGCGCGGCGTGCCTCCAGGCCGTAGGCCACGTTGCGCGCCACGGTGAGGTTGGGAAAGAGCGCGTAGGACTGGAAGACGATCCCGTAGCTCCGCTCGCCCGGCGGCAGCCGCGAGACGTCGCGGCCGGCGAGCCGCACGACGCCTGCGTTCTGGCGCTCCAGGCCGGCCACGATCCTGAGCAGCGTGGTCTTGCCGCAGCCGCTGGGGCCCAGGAAGCAGGCGAACTCCCCCTCGGCGACCGTCAGGGAGACGTCGCGGAGGGCCACCACCGGGCCGAACTTCTTGGCGATGCCCTCGAGGGCGACGGCGGGCGGGCGCGGGTCAGCCATGGCGATGCGCGCGCCGCCGGGCCCGAGCGGCCCCCTGCGGCGCGCGCGGCCCCGTCGCTACTTCTGGTACCGCTTCTGCCACTCGGCCAGGATGCGCTCCCGGTTCCGGGCCGACCAGTCGAAGTCGTTCGGGTAGACGACCTTGCTCACGTCCTTCGGCAGCCCCTCGGGCACCGGGAAGCCGGGGACGGACACGGCCGCGAAGTACTTGGCGTAGAGCGCCATGGCCTCGTCGGAGATCGCCCAGTCGAGGAACTGCTTGGCGGCGGCGCTGTCCTTGCCCTTGCGGGTCAGCCCGTTGGCCTCCATCTCGTAGCCGGAGCCCTCCGCCGGCATGATCATCTCGAGCGGTGCGCCGTCCTTCTTCATCTTCATCGCCACGTACTCGAACGACACGCCGATCGCCCGCTCCCCGGCCGCCGCGTCCTTGCACGGCTTGGAGCCCGACTTCGTGTACTCGGCCATGTTCTTGTCGAGGGCGTCGAGGTAGGCCCAGCCCTCCGGCTCCTTCATCCGCTGCAGGATCGACGCGACGGAGAGGTAGCCGGTGCCCGAGCTGTTGGGGTTGGGCATCACGACCTCGTTCTTGTAGACGGGCTTGGTGAGGTCCGCCCACGACGTCGGCCTCGGCAGGTTCTTGCGCTTCGCCACCTCGGTGTTGAAGCAGAAGGCGGACATGTAGATGTCGATGCCGACCCAGGCCGGCGGGTTCGCTGCGTCGCGGAAGAGGGGCTGCACGCGCTCGAACCCCTTGGGCGCGTAGGGCTCGAGCAGGCCGGCGTTCTTGAAGACCAGCATGTTGGTGGCGCCCACGCCCCAGATCAGGTCGGCCTGCATGTTGTCCTTCTCGGCCATGAAGCGCGCCGAGATGTCGCCGGTCGACAGCCGGAGCATCTTCACGTCGAGGTTCGGGAGCGACCTGCGCACGGCCTTCATGTAGTCGGTGATCTGCTCCGGCTCCAGTGCGGTGTAGATGACGACGGTGTCCCTGGCGAGGGCGGGCCCGGCGGCCAGGACGATGGCACTCAGCAGCAGGATCCACGTGCGACGCATGGTGACTCCTTTCAGAGGGGAAGGACCTCGATCGGATCGCGGGCGCCGAGCGCGCGGCCCAGCCCCGCGACCCCGAGGCCGGCGAGCGCGACCGCCGCGGCGAGGGCGCACCCCGCTGCCGGCGCGCCGCCGCGCGCGGCGGCGACGGCGGCGGCCGCCGCGACCGAGGGGTCGGGGGCGCCGAGCACGAGCGGGATGCTCGCCGTCCCGACGGCCGCCACGAAGAGACCGGCGAACAAGCCCGCGGCCGCCGGGAAGGCCGCCGGCACGACCACGCGCGCCAGCGCAACGGCGCGGCCCGCGCCCAGGCTGAGCGCGGCCTCCTCCCCGTCACGGTCCAGACTGGCGAAGGCCCGGACGCCGGCGGCGAGCGCCGCCGGCAGCGCCCACGCCCCGATGGCGAGGACGAGCAGCCAGGCGGGCGCGGCCGGCGCGCCGAGAACCAGCGCGTAGCCGAGCGCGACGACGACGCCGGGCACTGCCACCGGGACGGCGGCGAGCCGCTCGCCCACGCAAGCCCCGGCCCGGCGCGCCAGGTAGCCGAGGGCCAGGGCGGCCACGGTCCCGGCGGCGGCGACGATCACGCCGAGCAGGAGCGACCGGACCACCGCCCCGGCGATGCGGGGGATGGCGGCGCCGGCGAGCACCGCCCCGAGCCCGACCAGCGCGAGCACGCCGAGGGCGGCGAGCGCGAGGGCGGCGAGGAGGCCCACGGCCCCCCACCGCGCGGCGACCGGCACCGGACGGCGGGCACCGCGGACGGCCGGGGCCGGCGCGCGCCCGGCCCCCCGACCGCCGGCCAGCAGCACGCAGGCCGCCGTGACCATCACGAGCAGCGCGCCGAGCGCGGCGGCCGCACCCGCGTCTCCGGCGCGGGCGGCGGCCAGGAGCGCCGGTGCGAGGAGCGGGAGATCCGCGCCGACGAGGAGCGGGTTGGCCAGGTCGGCGACGGCGAGGGCGAGCACCAGCATCGCCGTCGCCCGGAGCGCGTCGCCCAGGCAAGGCAGCGTGATCCGCCGCCAGACGACCAGGCGCCCGGCGCCCAGGGTCTCCGCCACGTCCTCCACGCCGGCGGGCACGCGCGCGAGCGCCTCGGCCAGCCGCAGCCACGCGAGTGGCAGCAGGGTGATCGCCTGCGCCGCCATGACCGCGGCCGCCGCGGCGAGCGGGCTCCCGCGCCCCGGCGACGGGACGGCCAGGCCGGCCGCGCCGAGCCCGACGACGAGCGCGAGGCCGGCCACGAACGGCGGGGCGAGCCGCAGGAGCCGCATGGTCGCCGCGAACCAGAGGGCCGGGCCACCGCCGATCCGCGTCACCGCGACGGCGGCCGGGAGGGCCAGGGCGAGCGTCACCACCGTCGTGCCCCCGGCGACCACGAGGGTGGTGGCGAGCGTGCCCAGCGCCCCGGCACCGGGCGGGGTGGCGAGGGCGGCCAGCGTGACGAAGGGCAGCGCGAGGGCGGCGGGGAGCAGGCCGAGGGCGACGGCGAACCGCCCGGCGGTCACCGGGGGCTCATCCCGCGGTGAAGCCGCCGTCCACGACGAGCTCGGCCCCCGTCATGTAGGACGACTCGTCGCCGGCGAGGAAGAGGGCGACGTTCGCGATCTCGCGCGGGCGGGCGATGCGGCCGAGCGGGATGCCGGCCTCGAACTCCTTGCGGAGCGCCTCGGTGAGGTACGGCGCCTGCAGCGGCGTGTCCACGATCCCCGGGTGGATGACGTTGCAGCGGATCTGGTCGCCGGCGAACTGGATGGCCAGCGACTTGGCCAGGGAGACGAGGGCGCCCTTCGCCGCCGTGTAGGCGTCCTGGGCGCGCGTGAAGCCGGCGAGCGCGGAGACCGAGCCCATGAGGATGATCGAGCCGCCGCCGGCCCGGCGGAGGTGGGGGATGCCGTGCTTGGTGACCCAGAAGACGGACTTGAGGTTGA
>JAICGY010000099.1 GCA_025922915.1 Candidatus Methylomirabilota bacterium
AGGAGCAGCCCGAGGCCGAAGATCCCCCGGTGGTCGGCCAGCATCAGGCTGCCGAAGCCGGCCACCGTCGTGAGCCCGTTGACGAGCACCGCCATGACCGTCGAGCGCGCGACGAGCGGGCCGCCGTGCTCGCGCCCCTCGATGAACCGGATCACCAGGTTCAGCCCGTACTCGGCGGCGGCGCCCAGGATCAGCGGCAGCCCGAACACGTTGCCCAGGTTGAAGGGGAGGCCGAATGCCGCCATCAGCCCGCCCGTCCAGACGAGCCCGAGGCCGAGCGGCAGCAGCGCCAGCGCCGTCTCGCGCCCGCGGCGCAGCATGGCGAACGTGATCGCGGACACGAGGACGATCGCGAAGACCGTGCCCTGCTTGTACGCGCGCTCCATCAGCCCGATCACCTCGTGGGTGATGACGGGGGTGCCTGTCACCTCGGGATCCACGGTGCGCAGCGCGTCGACGAAGCGGGTGGCGCCCTCGCGGTCCCAGATGTCGACGGCGGGGTGGATCTGCAGCAGGAAGCGGCCGGCGTCGCTCACGAACTTGCGCTTGATCTCCGGCGGCAGGTCCGGGAGCCCGACGGCGCGGGGGTTCAGGTTCGCCTGCAGCCGCTGGAAGCTCCGGACGAAATCGCGGTAGAGCTGCCGCTGGAGGAGGTCCAGGGCGGCCTCGCTGACATCCCGATCGGTCTGGCGCAGCCGGAGCACCAGGCGGCCGAGGTCGCTGGCGAGGGCCCGGAGGTCGCGCTGGGCGTCCCCGGCTGGCGCCTCGTTGGCGCCGATCTGGAGGCGGCGGCGCAGCGTGTCGAGGGCGGTCACGAGGCGGTCGACGTCGACCCGCAGCGGACGGCTGATCCGCACGGGGCTGACGATCGGGGCGAAGTCGCGGATCACGTCCAGCTTCTCCGCCTGCTGCTCGGGGATGAGCAGCAGCGCCGAGTCCACCTCGGAGACGACCGGCAGCCGCCGGAAGGCCTCGTGCTTGCGCCGCAGCTCGTCCTGCGAGTCGGCGCTGGAGAGCGCGGCGAACCCCGACCGCCCGGACGTGGCGAGGATCCTCTTCTCCCACGCCACCGACTCCGTGCCCGCCGCCTGGAGGTTCAGGAGGTTGTAGTCGAAGCGGACGCGGGCGAGCCCCCCGAGGCTCACCGCCGTGACGACGGCGGTGAGGGCGAGGACCGTCCGGGGGTGGCCGGTGAGCCAGTCGACCAGCGGCACGCGCACGGACTCCAGGGCGATGGTCCGCGGCACCGTCCGGGCCGGCGCCGCCGCGTGGCGCCGGTCGACGACGAGGATCGCCGCCGGAAAGACGGTCATCATCGCCAGCCAGGCGAGGAGGATGGCGGTGCCGGCGACGAAGCCGAGCTCCTGGAGGCCGCGGAAGTCGGTGAGGAGGAGGGCGTAAAAGGTGGCGGCGGCGGTGACGGCGCCGAGGAGCATCCCCGGGCCGCTCCGCGACGCCGTGATCTCGATCGCCTCGCGCACGCTGCGGCCGAGGAACACCTCCTCCTCGTAGCGGAAGAGGAAGTAGATGCCGTAGTCGATGCCGATGCCGATGACGATCGAGATGAACATCACCGAGAACAGCGAGAGGTGCCCGATCACGAGGGTGGCGGCGCCGATCGACCAGCACAGGCTCAGGGCGAGGACGACGAGCATGACGACGGGCTTGCCGATGCGGAGGAAGGCGAGGACGAGCAGGCCGAGCGTGAGCACGAAGGCCACCACGGTGGCCCGCTCGCTGTCGCCGAACGCGGCGACCATCTCGTCGCTGGACAGCGCCGGCTTGCCCGTCACCCCGACGTTGACGTCCGGGAACTCGCCGGCGAGGCGGGCGATCACCTCGCGCACGCCCTCGATGGCCGCGCGATCGCGGGTGAAGCTGCCCTCCTTGCTCTCCGGCTCGGCGAGGATGAAGAGCAGCCGCTGGTCGTCCGACAGGAAGTAGCCGGCGTCGGTGTCGTCGACGGAGCCCACCGAGAAGAGCGCGCCCCACGGCGAGCGGTAGGGCGTGGGCCGGTCCAGGCGCTCCCCGATCTGGCGGACGATGCTGCCGATGAACCGGAGGTCGCTCACCGCCTTGCCGGGGTCCTCGAGCCCGAGGTCCAGGAAGCCGCCGACGAACGCGGAGGCGACCTGGGTCGAGATCCCGTCCACGAGCTGGTCGAGGGTCGGCCGGGCCGCGAAGGTTTCCATGAAGTCCTGGTAGTCGAAGACCCGGTCGCGGATCTCCTGCAGGCGCTCGAGGGGCAGGTAGAGCAGCGCGCGCCCCTCGAACTGCCGGGGATCGATCCGGTACGCGATGCGCCGCAGCGGCACCTCGGCGGCCCGCAGCTCCCGCACCAGGCGGGAGGCGTAGAGCGTGGCCTCCGGCAGCGAGGGCGCCTCCACGACGATGGCGAGGTCGTCCAGCTCGCCGAACTGGCGCTCGTACTCCCCGTAGCGCTCGACGTAGGGCAGATCGCTGGGCAGGAGCGCCCGCGTGGAGGTGGCGAACCCGAGCGTCGTGAGGGCGTAGGCCACCGACCCGGCGGCGAGGAGCAGCGCCAGGGCCAGCGTGAGGCCGGGGTGCACGCATGCGCCCCGCACGAGCCGGCGCAGGAGGCGCCCGGTCCGTGATGACGCCGCCAACGACTACTCGTCGCCGGCGATGAAGCGCTCGAGCCGCTGCCGGGCGAGGTCGTCGGGCCACTGCTCCGGCGGCGACTTCATCAGGTAGGCGGACGGGGCGCGCAGGGCCCCCTTCAGCCCGCGGTCGAGCGCGAGCTTGCAGCAGCGGATGGCGTCGATCACCACGCCGGCCGAGTTGGGCGAGTCCCACACCTCGAGCTTCAGCTCGACCGTCAGCGGCTGGTCGCCGAAGCCCCGCCCCTCCAGACGGATGTGCGCCCACTTCCGGTCCTCGAGCCACGGCACGTGATCGCTGGGGCCGATGTGCACGCGGTCCGCGTCCAGATCGTGCGCCAGCTGCGACCGCACCGCGTCCGTCTTGGACGTCTTCTTCGACACCAGGCGTTCACGCTCCAGCATGTTGTAGAAGTCCGTGTTGCCGCCGAAGTTGAGCTGGCTCGTGCGCTCCAGCCGGACCCCCCGGTCCATGAAGAGGCGGGTGAGGACGCGGTGGAGGATGGTCGCGCCGACCTGCGACTTCACGTCGTCACCGACGATCGGCAGCCCGCGCTCCTCGAAGCGGCGCTGCCAGTAGGCCTCGCGCGCGATGAAGACGGGGATGCAGTTGACGAACGCGCAGCCGGCGTCGAGCACCTGCTCGACGTACCACTTGGTCGCCATCTCGCTGCCCACCGGCAGGAAGTTCACGACGACGTGGGTGCCAGTGTCGCGCAGGATGTTGGTGATGTCGGCGGTGGAGCCCGGGGCCTTGCGGATCACCTGGGCCAGGTACGTGCCGAGGCCGTCGTGCGTCATGCCGCGATGGACGGGGACGCCGAGACGCGGCACGTCGGCGAACCGCACGGTGTTGTTCGGGGGCTGGGCGATCGCCTCGCCGAGGTCGCGCCCGACCTTGCGCTCGTCGATGTCGAAGGCGGCTGAGAACTCGATGTCGCCGACGTGATAGCCGTCCAGGCGGGGATGCATGAGCCCCGGGATGAACGCGTCGTCGGCGGCGCCGCGGTAGTAGTGGACGCCCTGGATCAGGGACGACGCGCAGTTTCCGACCCCGATGATTGCGACTCGCACGGATCCCACGGATGGCCTCCTCGGACCGGCGGGTTGTGGTGGGAGCGACCGTCGAGCAAGTCTAGCACACGGTTGTAAGATGCCCGGAGCCCCGGGGGAGGGGGACACCGTGAGCGAGTCGTCCGCGCCGTCCATCGCGAGCGAGGTGGCACGCGCCGTCGCCGGGCTCGACGTCGAGCCGCTGCGTGAGGCGTACTGGGAGCAGGGCGAGTTCGTCCACCTGGAGCGCTGGCTGCCGCCGCCGCTGGTCGCCCGCATGGTCGCCGAGGTCGAGCGCGTGCGCCCGGGCGTCAACCGGAGCTTCATCCCCCGGCACAAGAAGGGGGGCAGCGTCGGCTCCTGGGCCCTCGCCGAGCAGGCGCCGACCATCCTCGCGCTCTACCGGGCGCCCGCCCTCCTGACGCTGCTCGCGCGGCTCACCGGCCGCGCGCTGCACCCCTGTCCGGCGAGCGACCCCCACGCGTGCGCGCTCTACTTCTACACCGAGCCGGGCGACCACATCGGATTCCACTTCGACACCTCGTACTACCGGGGGGCGCGCTACACGGTGCTGGTGGGTCTGATCGAGCGCTCGTCCAGCCGGCTCGTGTGCCAGCTCCACACGCGCGACCCGGCGCGCCCGCCGCGCGAGCTCCGGTTGGCCACGGAGCCGGGGACGGTCGTCATCTTCAACGGCGACCGCCTCCGGCACGCGATCACGCCGCTCGGCGCCGGCGAGGAGCGGGTGAGCCTGTCGCTGGAGTACGTGACCGACTCCACCATGAGCCCGGTGAAGCGGTTCGTGTCGAACATGAAGGACGCGATCGCGTACTTCGGCTTCCGCAACGTCTTCGGTGGCCGGCGCCGGGCGCGCGCCGCTCAGCGGCTGACGCCGGCGCGTCGCCCGGCGAGGTACACGAGCCGGCTGAGCCAGTAGGCGTTGCCGCCGAGGGCGATGAGCACCATGAACCCGGGCAGCGCCGCCGGCGCCACGGCCAGGGCGCCGAGGAAGAGCAGCAGCATCGCGTAGAACCCGTCCCGGGACGACAGCCGCTCCACCAGGCGGCCGGCGCCGCCCGCGTCGAACGACGGCGGCACGAGCTTGGACAGCGCCGCGCTCGCCACCACGCCGGCGGCGGCGACGGCGCCCAGCCCGAGTCCCGCCCCGGCCGCGCGCAGGGAGGCCACGCCGAGCGCGAGCACGAGGGCGACGTGCACGACCGTGTCGACGACGATGTCCAGCCACTCGCCGACGGCCGACTCCGCGAGGGTCAGACGCGCCACCTCCCCGTCGGCGTGGTCGAGCACCACGGCGGCGGCGTAGAGGAGCAGCCCGCCGGCGGCGGCCACCGGCTCCCCCCGGGCGAGGCAGCCGGCGGCGGCGAGGCCGACGAGCCCGCTCGCCAGGGTGACCTGGTTGGGGCCGACGGCGCGCGCGACGGCCCAGCGGCTCACGTGGCGGGAGAGCCGGCGGTGGAAGAGCACGTCGAGGCGGGTGTCGATCGGCGATCCGAGCCCCGCGTAGAGTCTCGCCTCGGCCTCGGCGGCGCTGTCCGGGCCGATGACGCGCACGCACCAGCCCGGCGCGGTCGTCCGCGGGGGATCCTCGGCCAGCGCCCCCACGACCGCCGCCCCGACGGGCGCGCCCGCCGCCAGCTCGCCCGCCAGCCCGGCGGCCAGGCGGCCGTCGTCGGCGAGCAGGGGGGCGCCGCTCGCGAGCGAGTCGGCGAGCGCGGCCCCGGCGCCCTCGCGCAGGAGCGCGGCGAGGGCCGTCGCCGGCACCACCAGGGTGGCGGGCAGGAGGAGAACGGGGCCCGGCGCGAGGCCGGCGGCGTCCGTCACCCAGGTCACCGCCGCGTGCGCCCGGGGCGTCGCGACGAGGGTGGCGTCGAGCGCCGGCGAGCGGAGCCGGGCCGGCACCAGGACCGCGCCGATCCCGGCGCGGACGGCGGTGAGGATGGCGCGGGCGGCGACGGGCCGTCCGGCGACGATCAGGCGGGCCGCGGTGTGGTCGTCGTCGGCGGGAAGGTAGAGCAGGGCCCGGCGGATCACGCGCCGTCCAGCCGGACGACGTGCCGCAGCACCTCGGTCTCGGCATGGCGCAGATCCTCGACGAAGTCGATCTCGGTCCACGGGAGCCCGGTCACGTCCACCCACCCGATGGGCTGATCGGCGGCCAGCCGGTGAATGGCGTCCTCCCACTCGCCCAGCCCGTGGCTGTCCTCGGCGACGCGGGCCAGGTGGCGCACGAGCGGCGGGCCGGCCGCCGCCTCGCACTTGAAGAAGCCGACCCCCTCGCCCACGCCGTCCCAGGCGTCGGGCACCACCTTCTTGCCGAGCGCGATGACGCGGTCGCCGCGGGTGTAGACCTTGACCTCCTCGCCGCTGTCCTGGAAGCCCCGGTCGAGGAGGAGCGCGCTCGGGGCCGGCGCGGCGAGCAGGCGGCGCAGGAACTCGCGGGGGAAGAGGACGTCGGCGTCCATCACGAGGACCGGCTCGCGCAGGTGATCCCGGGCGGCGAGCAGCGAGAGGACCGACCCGCGCGGGTACTCGGGGTTGTGCAGGTAGCGGATCGTCATGGCGCCCACGCGCTCCCCGGCGAGCGCCCGGACCTGCTCGGCGCAGTGCCCGACGACCAGCAGCGTCTCCTCGACACCGACGGAATCCAGCGCGGCCAGCATCCGGGCCAGCACCGGCCGCCCGCCGACGGGCAGCAGCGCCTTGTGCGTGCGGTCGGTGAGGGGCGCCAGCCGGCGCGCGACGCCGGCGACGAGGATGATGGCGGTCACGACTGGCCGCTGGACAGCTCGTCCTGCTTGCTCTTCATCTTCCGCACCAGCTCCTGGAAGGACGACGTCTGGATGATCTTGTTGAACTGCGTGCGGTAGTTGGCGACGAGGCTGACCCCCTCGATGACCACGTCGTACACGAGCCAGCGGCCGTTCTTCTGGTGCATGCGGTACTCGAGAGGGATCTCGCTGCCCTGCTTGGTGACGATCCGGCTCTGGATGCGGGCCTGGTCGCCCTCGATGACCTCGCCGGTGTACGTCACGCTCTCGCCGCTGTAGAGCTCGACGCGCGACAGGTAGGAGCGCTCGAGGAGATTGGTGAAGAGCTCGACGAACTCCTTGCGCTCGGCGGGGGTGCGGGCCTGCCAGTGCCGGCCGAGGGCGCGGCGCGCCGTCTCGCCGAAGTCGAAGATCTCGGTGGCGATCTGCCGCACGGCCGCCCGCCGCTCCGCGGTCTTGGCCTCGGTCCGGAGCGCGGGATCCTCGAGGACCTTGAGCACGCGGTCGACCTGGGTGCGCAGCGCCTCGGTGGGCGGGCCGGCGTGGGCCGGGCCGGCGGCCGCGAGCCCGGCCAGGCAGAGAGCCGCGGCGAGCGCGATCGAACGACGAACACGCGAGGGCATGGCAGCGCCTCCTACACCTTGCCGAAGATGTACTTCGACAGGAGCTCTTCGAAGTCCACGGGCGCCTCGACCTCCCGGATGCGCCCGCCGGGGGGAATGCTCTTGTCGCTCCCGCCGGGGCTGATCCGGACGAACTTCTCCCCGATCAGCCCCTTGGTCTTGATCGACGCGATCACGTCCTCCTGGAGCGTGACCTCGGGATCCATCCGCAGCGCGACGCGCGCCTGGTAATCGACGAGCCCGATGGACTCGACGCGCCCGACCTCGACGCCGGCGATCTCCACGGTGGAGCCGGGCTTCAGCCCGCCGACCGACGGAAAGTCCACGAGCACGATGTACCCGCCGCCGCCGAGGAACGACACACGTCCCAGTTTAACGGACAGGTACCCGAGGGCCAAGATGCCGAGGACCAGGAACACCCCCACCGCGAGATGCACGCGCCGCTCCATCAGTGCCCTCCCTCTGGGACCATTCTCACCCCTGCTCCGGCTCCCCGCGGATGAACTGACGGACCACCGGGTGCGACGAGCCCTGGATGGCGGCCGGCGGGCCGATCTCGACGATCCGCCCCTCGTGCAGCATGGCGACCCCGTCGGCGATCTCGAAGATCTCCGGGATCTCGTGGCTCACCATGACCGCCGTGAACTGGAGCTGCCGGTGCAGCTGGAGGATGAGCTGGTGGATCGTGTTGACGAGCACCGGGTCCAGTCCCGTCGTCGGCTCGTCGAAGAAGACGATCTCGGGCTCGGTGACGAGCGCGCGGGCGATCGCCACCCGCTTGCGCATGCCCCCCGACACCTCTTCCGGATACTTGTTCCCGACGGCTTCCAGCCCGACCTGGGCGAGCGAGGCCTCCACCCGCGCGCGGATCTCGGCCGCGCTCAGCCGCGTCTTCTCGCGCAGCGGGAAGGCGATGTTGGCCCGGCACGACATCGAGTCGAAGAGCGCGCCGCCCTGGAACACCACGCCGAACCGCCGCCGCACGTCGTCCAGCGCGCGCCCCGACAGCCCGGTCAGGTCGACGCCGCCGACCTCGATCCGGCCCGCGTCCGGCCGCAGCAGGCCGATCAGGTGCTTGAGCAGGACCGACTTGCCCCCGCCGCTGCGGCCGATGATGACGGTGATCGAGCCGGCCGGCACCTCGAGGTCCAGCCCGCGCAGCACGGCCTGCCGGCCGAACGACTTCCACAGCCCCTCGACGTGGATCGTCGATCCCGCCATCAGGGGAGGACGGACCCCAGGAAGTAGTCCCAGACCAGGATGAGCACCGAGGAGAGCACGACGGCCTGGGTCGTGGCGTGCGCGACGCCCTCGGCGCCCCGGCTGACGTAGAAGCCCTTGTAGGTGCAGACCCACATGACGATGATCCCGAACGAGATCGACTTCCAGAAGCCGGTCATGATGTCGCGCATGTCGACGAACGACTGCATCTCGCCGAAGTAGGTGCCCTCCGACAGCCCGAGGAGCTGGACGCCGACCAGGTAGCCGCCGAAGATCCCCACCACGTCGAAGAGCGCGGTCATCAGCGGGAAGGTGATCACGCCGGCCAGGATCGACGGCACGACGAGATAGCGCATCGGGGACAGCGCCATGACCGTCAGCGCGTCGATCTGCTCGGTGATCCGCATGATGCCGAGCTCGGCGGTCAGAGCCGACCCCGCGCGCCCGGTGACCATGAGCGCGGCCAGGACCGGGCCCAGCTCGCGGATGATCGACAGCGCGACCGCCGGTCCCAGGAACGCCTCGGAGCCGAACCGGGACAGCGTGAGGTAGATCTGCAGCCCGAGCACCATCCCCGTGAAGGCCCCGGTGAGCAGGATGATCAGCAGCGAGCGGAACCCGACGTAGTGGATGCGCTCGACGAGCGCCCGGAGCTTGAACGGCGGGGTGACGGCGGCACCGACGGCCTGGCCGAGGAAGGCGCCGAAGCGCCCCAGGGACTCCACGACGCCGAGCGAGCCGCGGCCGAGCGTCTCCAGCGGCCGGAGCGCCGCCGGCACGGTCGGTTCAGCCATGCAGCGCGCGCCGGTAGACGCCCAGGGCCCAGAGCGGGAAGTACTGGGCGTAGAGGTGGTACTTCAGGTAGAAGACGCGCGGGAACCCCGTCCCGTTCCAGTACGGGTCCTCCCACGAGCCGTCGGGCTGCTGGGTCCGCAGCAGATACTCCACGCCGCGCTCCACGCCGGGCCCCTGCGTGGTGCCCACCGCGAGCATGGCCAGCAGGGCCCATGCCGTCTGGCTGGGGATGGACGGGCCGCGGCCGGCGAGATCGACCCGGACGTAGCTCTCGCAGGTCTCGCCCCAGCCGCCGTCCTCGTTCTGCCGCCGGAGGAGCCAGCGGACCGCGCGCTGCACGTACTCGTGGCGGGGATCCACGCCGATGGCGCCGAGGCCCCGGAGCACCGACCAGGTGCCGTAGATGTAGTTGACGCCCCAGCGGCCGTACCAGGGGCCGTCGTGGCGCTGGCTGTGGCGGATGAAGTCGAGCGCGCGCTCCACCGGCTCGAAGTCCGGCCCGTGACCGAGCGTGCCGAGCAGCTCGAGGCCGCGGCCGGTGAGGTCCTCGGTGGAGGGGTCCAGGAGCGCGCCGTGGTCGGCGAAGGGGATGTTGTTCAGGTAGAGCCGGTTGTTGTCGGCGTCGAAGGACGCCCAGCCGCCGTCCTGCCCCTGCATGCCGAGGAACCAGCCCAGGCCCCGCTCCCGGGCCGGGCGCGTGCGCTCCGGGTCGATGCCGCGGACCTTCTCGAGCGCCATGAGGACCACGGCGGTGTCGTCGAGATCGGGATAGAAGGGGTTGTCGTACTGGAAGGCCCAGCCGCCCGGCTGCATGTGCGGCCGCTTGACCTGCCAGTCCCCCGGCACCAGGACCTGGTGGGCCAGCAGCCACTCCGCGGCGCGCTGCAGCGCCGGATGGTCGGACGCCAGGCCAGTCTCGACCAGGGCGTTCATCGCCAGCGCCGTGTCCCACACCGGCGACGGGCAGGGCTGGTAGTGGCACTCGTCGCCCTCGACGACGGCCAGCGCCTCGATCTCCTTGAGCTGGCCGAGGATCAGCGGGTGGTCCTCGGGATACCCGAGCACGCGCAGGGCGAGGATCGAGTTCGCCATCGCGGGGTAGATGCCGCCCAGGCCGCCGGGGACGGCCAGGCGCTCCTCCAGCCACTGCCGTGCCGTCTCCACCGCACGCTTGCGGAGCGGGCGCGGCGAGAAGCGCTCCCAGATCTTGAGCCCGTCGTCGACGCCGATGAAGAAGCTCTTCCAGAACAGGCCGGTCCACGAGAAGGGCTGGGGGCGCCGGGGGAAGCGCAGGCTCGCCTGCTCGCGCGGGACCGGCCACAGCTCGTCCAGCGCGCGCTCGGGCGGCAGCCAGGTGATCGGCTTGCGATCCATGATGATGAGCAGCGGCACGATCACGCACCGCGACCAGTACGAGACCTCGTAGATGTTGAAGAGGAAGAACGGCGGCGGCAGCAGCATGATCTCGACCGGCATGGTCGGCACGCCGTTCCAGTCGTACTCGCCGAAGAGGGCCAGGAGGATCTTCGTGAAGACGTTCGCGCGGGTCGGCCCGCCCATGGCGCGGATACGCTCGCGCGCCGCCACCATGGCCGGATCCGCGACGTCGACGCCGGCCATCTTCATCGCGAAGTACGCCTTGATGGTGGCCGAGAGGTCGGCGGGCGCGCCCTCGTAGAGGTTCCAGCCCCCGTCCGCGACCTGGCGGCGGCGCAGGTAGCGGACCATCTGCTGCTCGCGGTCGCGCTTGACCTGGCCGAGGAGGTGGCCGAGGAGGAGCTGCTCGGAGGTGATCGTGCTGTCCGCCTCGAGCTGGCCGACCCAGTGCCCGTCGGGGGCCTGCATGGCGAGCAGGTGGGCCTGGGCGCGGCCGATCGCCTCGTCGAGGGCCGTCACGAGCGACGATGGTAACATGAGCGCTTGCGCGAATGGACCTGCTGGTCGGAACGCTGACGCTGCGCCCGTACGTGTTCGCCTTCCTCGCCACCTTTCTCGTCCTCGGCGCCCGCGATCTCGGTGCGCGCCGCACGCTCCTCTTCGCGGCGTGGGTGTGGCCGGTGGCCTGGCTCGCCGAGTTCTCGTCCACGCGCACCGGCGTGCCGTTCGGCCTGTACCACTACACCGGGACCACGCGCGGCCAGGAGCTGTTCGTCGCCAACGTCCCGCTGATGGACTCGCTCTCGTTCACGTTCCTGGCCTACGCGGCGTTCTGCTTGGCCCGGGTCGTCCTCGGGGGCCGGGCGGCGGGGCCGGCCGCGGTCGCCCTCCTGGGCGGTCTCCTCATGATGGCGCTCGACGTCGTGATCGATCCGCTCGCCGTCCACGGCGACCGATGGTTCCTCGGGCGCATCTTCTACTACCCGGACGGTGGCCCGTACTTCGGGGTGCCGGTGTCCAACTTCGCGGGCTGGGTCGTGGTGGGCGCGGTGGGCATCGGGGGCTATCTCGCCCTCACGCGGGCGGGCGACGCGGCCGGCCGGGGAGGGCGACCCTGGCCGGGGGTCGCGCTATACTACGCCGTGCTCGTCTTCAATCTGGTCGTCACGGCCTGGATCGGTGAGTGGCTGCTGCTGGCGACGGGGAGTGCGCTGCACCTCATCCTCGG
>JAICGY010000100.1 GCA_025922915.1 Candidatus Methylomirabilota bacterium
AAGATGGTCTTCGCCACCTCCCAGGCCACCGTGCCGAAGTTCTGCGTGATCGTGCGCAAGTGCTACGGGGCGGGGCTCTACGCGATGTGCGGGCCGGCCTTCGAGCCGGACGCCACCCTCGCGCTGCCCCAGGGGCAGATCGCGATCATGGGGCCGGAGCCCGCGGTCAACGCCGTCTACTACAACAGGATCATGGAGCTGCCGGAGAGCGAGCGGGCCGCCTTCGTCCGGCAGAAGCGCGACGAGTACGCCGAGGACGTCGACATCTACAAGCTGGCCTCGGAGATGCTGGTCGACGACATCGTGCCCGGTTCCGCGCTGCGGGCGGAGCTGATCAAGCGCCTGGCGTACGCCGGCTCCAAGGCCCACGAGTTCCCGGCCCGCCGCAACGGCGTGCTGCCCGTCTGACGCTCGCCCGCGAGGCCACTGCCGCCCGGCTCAGCGGCGCGTCGCGAGCTTCCGTCGGGTGACCGCGAGCTGCTCGGCGATGGGGCCGGGCAGGCGCGACCCGAACTGGCCGTAGAACTCGTCGAGGTCGTCGAGCGCGGCGAGCCACTCGCCCGCGTCGCAGTGGAGGGCCTGGCGCAACCGCTCGGCGGGCAGGGCGAGGCCCTCGAGGTCCAGGGCCCCCGGCGACGGCACCCAGCCGATCGGCGTCTCCTCGGCGCGCCCGGTGCCACGGATGCGCTCCACCATCCACTTGAGCACCCGGACGTTCTCGCTGTACCCGGGCCAGAGGAACTTGCCGTCGGCGTCGCGGCGGAACCAGTTGACGCGGAAGAGGCGCGGCGCCCGCGTGGCCTGCGCGCCCAGGGCGAGCCAGTGGGCGAAGTAGTCGCCCATGTTGTAGCCGCAGAAGGGCAGCATGGCCATCGGGTCCCGCCGGACGACGCCGACCTTGCCCGTGATGGCGGCCGTGGTCTCCGTCGACATCGCGGAGCCCAGGAACACCCCGTGCGTCCAGTCGAAGGCCTCGAACACGAGCGGGATGACCGCCGTGCGGCGCGAGCCGAAGATCAGCCCCGAGAGCGGCACGCCCTGCGGGTCCTCCCAGTTCGGCGCCACCGAGGGGCACTGGTGCACCGGGACCGTGAACCGCGAGTTCGGGTGGGCGGCGGGCCCGCTGCCCGGCTGCCACGGACGGCCCTGCCAGTCCACGAGGCCGGCCGGCGGCTCCGGCGTCAACCCCTCCCACCACGGCTCCTGGCTGGGGGTCAGCGCGACGTTGGTGAAGATGGTGTTCGAGCGCACCATCGCCGTCGCGTTGGCGTTGGTCTTCGGGCTCGTGTTGGGGGCCACGCCGAAGAAGCCACGCTCGGGATTGATCGCGCGGAGCTGCCCGGTCGCGTCCACGTGGATCCAGGCGATGTCGTCGCCGAGGGTCCACACCCGCCAGCCCGGCAGCCGGGACTCGACCATCGCCAGGTTCGTCTTGCCGGAGGCGCTCGGCATGGCGGCGCCGAGGTAGGTCACCCGTCCCTCGGGGTCCTCCACGCCGATGATCAGCATGTGCTCGGCGAGCCAGCCCTCCTGCCGCGCCTGCCACGACGCGATCCGCAGCGCGTGGCACTTCTTGCCCAGCAGCGCATTGCCGCCGTACCCGGAACCCACGCTCCAGATGAGCTTCTCCTCGGGGAAGTGCAGGATCAGCCGCCGGTCCGGAGAGAGATCGCCCAGCGCGTGCAGGCCGGCCACGAAGTCGTCGTCGCTCCGCATGTGCTGGAGCGCCACCGCCCCGACCCGGGTCATGATGTGCATGCTGGCGACCACGTAGGCGCTGTCGGTCACCATGATCCCGACGCGGCTCATCGACGAGCCGGCGGGCCCCATGAGGTACGGAATCACCCACATGGTGCGGCCCTGCATGCCGCCGCGCAGCCACTGGCCCGCCTTCGCCTTGCCGTCGACCGGGGCCATCCAGTTGTTCGTCGGGCCGGCGTCCTCGCGCTCCCGGGTGCAGATGAAGGTCAGCTGCTCGGTGCGGGCCACGTCGGAGGGATGGCTGCGGTGGAGGTAGGAACTCGGATACGTGCGGGAGTTGAGCGGGAGCAGTGTCCCGTCCCGCAGCATGTCCTCGATCAGCCCGTCGTACTCCGCCTTCGAGCCGTCCGCCCAGACGATGCGGGCCGGCCGGGTCATGGCCGCGACCTCGTCGACCCACTTCTCGGCGACGCTGCTGACGCTCATCGACGTACCTCGCCCGTGCTGGAAGTGGCCCCCGGTGCTTCGATTGTCCCCGGCGGCCCCGCCGGTGTCAAACGACCGGCCGGACGCGGTGCGGGGCGGCAGGCGGAGCGGGGATCGGCGAGGCGGGCAGGGCGGCCGCCCTGCCCGCCCGCGTCAGCGACGGGTTACTCGCAGGGACCGTCGCAGAACTGCCCGGACGTCGTCTCGTAGAAGCGGACCTGCATCAGCTTGAGCCCGTTGTTGTCGTAGTCCCAGTAGTACTCGAGCAGCTGGGTGATGTTGAAGATCCAGACTTCCTTGAAGCCGAGATCGCCGGCGTCGCAGACGCCCGTGGCATTCAGGTCCAGACACCCCGTGGCGCGGAAGACGTCCGTGATGTTGATGCGCTGGGGCTTGCCCTTCGGCCGGTTGACCTCGAACCCTCCCATCAGGAGCGCATCCGTGCAGTCGCCGATGAGATCCTCGATGGTGCACTCGGCGGTCACGATGGCCTGGCCGTTCGGCTTGCCGAGACCCACGGCGTAGACGTCGAAGCTCAGATCGCCTTCCGGCTCGCTCGGAACCATGATCGTCGCCTCGTTGTCGTCGGTCGCGTTGCGATCGAGGACCTCGAAGCGATCGCCGGCGACGTAGTAGATCTTGACCTGCCGGCTGACGTCCCCGCCGCTCTGCAGCGGCACGAAGATCGTGTGCCCCTGGGTGCCCGTCATGTCGGCGGTCTTGTCGTGCGGCACACCGATGATGTTCAGGTTGTAATGCGCGCCGCTCAGGCCCTTGCCGACCTGGGCCTCCGCGACCGTGGCCGCGAGGAATGCCATCGAGAACGCCAGCGCCGTCGTCATCAGAACCCATCGCTTCATGCGCACCGTCCCTTTGCCCTGTGCAGCATTGCCCCCGGTCGCCCCCGGGGCGGGTCGTCCGTGGACCTGCATACGGACGGCATTGAATGGCGCCATGCGACATTCGAAAGCGGCGCATCACCTCGCTTTCGAGAGCTCACGTGCGAGTGCGCGGGCGCCCGCAAGGACTTTGCCATTGCCGGCCAACACAGGAATGTCGCCTTGTTCGACCGTCCCGGCCCTCTCGGATCTGTTGGAAACCTGACACCCTGACGTCGAGCCGCGTACTCGTTGCCGACGGTTCGTACATTGGCCCGGGCGGCGTGCTCCGAGGCTCGGCTGGCCCGGTCGCCCAACTCCTGCGTGGTAGCATCCCGGCGTGTCGGGGCTGTTCCTCGCCGCGCGGTACCTGACCATCGTGCCGCTGCCGGGGCCCGCGCACGCCGGGCCGGCGGCGGTGGGGGCGACCGCCGCCTGGTTTCCCGTCGTCGGGCTCGGGCTGGGCGGCGCGCTCGTCGTCGTCGACGCGGCGACCGCGTGGCTGTTCCCGCCGCTGCTCGGGGCACTGCTCACGGTGACGGCGTGGAAGCTCCTGACCGGCGGGCTGCACCTCGACGGCCTCGCCGACTGTTTCGACGGGCTCGTCGGGCATGACCCCGAGCACCGCCTGGCGATCATGCGCGACAGCCGCATCGGGACGTTCGGCGCGGTGGGTCTGGTCCTCTTCCTCATGCTGGAGATCGTCGCCGTCGCCGAGCTCGGCGCCGCCGTGCGATGGCGGGCCCTGCTGGTGGCGCCGGCCGTCGCACGTGCGGTGCCCGCCCTCCTCGCCCGGCTCCTGCGAGCGGCGCGGGCCGACGGCCAGGGGGTGGCGTTCCGGTCGGGCGTCGGGCGGTGGGGGGCGGGCGTAGGGCTCGTCCTGGCCGGCACGGTCGCCGTCGCGGCCCTCGGCGCCGGCGGACTGGCCGCCCTCGGCGTCGCGCTCGCGGGGGCGCTCGCGGCGGCGCGGTTCCTGGCCGGCCGGCTGGGCGGGCTGACGGGGGACGTGCTGGGAGCCGGTGTCGAGACCGCGGAGCTGCTCGTGCTGCTGACGGTGGCGGCGTGGACGGGCGCGAGACCCTGATCTACCTGCTGCGCCACGGCGAGGTCGTGCACGCCGACACGCGCCGCTTCATCGGCCATCTCGACGTCCCGCTCTCCACCCGCGGGGAGCGTCAGTGCGCGGTGCAGGCCGACCGCCTCGAGCACGCCGGGCTCCGCGCGGTCTACGCGAGCGACCTGGCCCGGGCCCGGCGGAGCGCGGAGATCATCGGCGCGCCGCACGGGCTCCGGCCGACGACGGTGCGGGACCTCCGCGAGATGGACATGGGGCGCTGGGACGGGCTCACCGCCGAGGAGATCGGCGCGCGCGAGCCGGCCGCCTTCGCGGACTGGATGGCGCGCGTGGGCGAGTTCCCGTTCCCCGGCGGCGAGAGCGTCCCCGACCTCGTCGCGCGCGCCGGGCCGGCCTTCGACGCCATCGCCGCCCGCCACGCCGGCGAGGCGGTGGCCGTCGTCGCGCACGGCGGCACCAACCGCGCGCTCCTCTGCCGCGCGCTCGGACTGCCGCTCTCCCGGCTGCTCGCGCTGGGCCAGGACTACGGCGCGCTCACCGTCCTCGCGCGCCGCGCCGGGCGCTGGGCGCTGCGGCGTCTCAACGAGCGGCCGCTGCTATAATTGCCCGCCGGACGAAAAGCTGCGGAGCGTTTCGGGAGGTGCAGCATGAGCCGCATCGTCGATCCACTCGAGGCGTCGAAGGCCTGGCGGCGGGCGGGCACGGCGGGGCCCCCCGCCGACCTCTACGAGACGGCGGATGCCATCGTCATCCGCCTCGCGGTGCCCGGGGCCGAGGGCTCCACGCTCACGCTGACGATCGGGGAGGACGCGCTCGTCATCAACGGCGAGAGCGCGCCGCCGGGCAGGGACTGGGGGGAGCGCACCGTCGTGCACTGGCAGGAGATCCCCTACGGCCGGTTCCAGCGCCGGATCCCGCTGCCCGCCCCGGTCGACGCGGGCACGTCCCGCGCCCGGTTCCGGAACGGCATCCTGGAGGTGACGCTGGCCAAGAGCCGCGGGGCCGGCACGCGCACGATCCCCATCACCTTCGCGTGATCGTTCCCGTCCGAGACGCCCCGTGATCCTCCGTCGCCTCACCGAAAGGAGCTTCCCGATGTCCCGTTTCCTCGCGCGCCCGCTCGGGGCTGTCCTCCTCCTCGCCCTCGCGCTCGGGCTCGTGGCGTCCGCGGCCGCCCAGGAGCAGCCGAAGCCCGGTGGCGTGTTCCGGGCGGCGATGATCGGCGAGCCGCCGACCCTCGACCTGCACACCACGACGGCTGTCATCGTCCAGCAGATCACCTGGCACATGTACGAGGGGCTCTACACCTACGACGCGAGCTACAACGCGATCCCGCTCCTGGCCGAGGGCCACACCGTCACCGACAACGGGCGGACCTACGTCTTCAAGCTCCGCCGGGGAGTGAAGTTCCACAACGGCAAGGAGCTGACCTCCGCCGACGTGGTCGCCTCGCTCAAGCGCTGGGGCAAGATCGCGACACCCGGCAAGGCCGTCTTCCGCAACGTCGAGGGCGTGGAGGCCCGCGACCCGTACACGGTCGCGATGTTCCTGAAGGAGCCGTCGGGCGCGCTCCTGATGGGCCTGGCCCGGCCGAACAGCGGCGCGGTGGTCTTCCCGAAGGAGATCATCGACGCCGCCGGCGACGGGCAGATCAAGGAGTACGTGGGGACCGGGCCGTACCGCTTCGTCGAGCACAAGCCCGACCGCCACGTCCGCCTGGCCCGGTTCAAGGACTACACCGCCCGGGCGGAGCCCTCCAACGGCTTCGGCGGCAAGCGCCACGCCTACCTCGACGAGATCCTCTTCATCCCCGTCCCGGACGTGGCCGTCCGCCTGGCCGGCGTGGAGACGGGGGAGTACCACTACGGGCAGCAGATCCAGCAGGACCAGTACGACCGGATCAAGACGATGCGCGACGTGGTGCCGAGCATCATCAAACCGGCGGGCTGGGCCACGGCGGTCCTGAACCACAAGCAGGGGCTGATGACGGACAAGCGCATCCGCCAGGCCTTCCAGGCCGCGCTCGACATGGAGCCCATCATGGCGGCGGGCTTCGGCAACAAGGCCTTCTACCGCCTCGATCCCGGGCTCTCGTTCCAGGAGCAGCCGCAGTGGCACAGCAAGGCCGGCGGCGACCACTACCACCAGAAGAACCCGGCCAAGACGAAGAAGCTGCTCCAGGAGGCGGGCTACCGCGGCCAACCGGTCCGGTGGATCACGACGAAGGAATACCAGTGGATGTACAAGAACGCCCTCGTCGCGCGCCAGCAGCTGGAGGCGGCGGGCTTCAAGATCGACCTGCAGGTGGTCGACTGGGCGACGCTCGTCCAGCGCCGGAACAAGCCGGAGCTGTGGGACGTCTTCTCGACGGGCATCACGTTCAACCCGGAGCCGGCGTTCAGCACGGGCACGCTCTGCAACTGGCCCGGGTGGTGGTGCCACGAGGACAAGGACCAGTGGATGGAGGCCCTGGCCCGCGAGGCCGATCCGCGCAAGCGCAAGGCCATGTGGGAGAAGGTCCAGACGATCTTCTACGAGGACGTCGGGCGCATCAAGTTCGGCGACTACTTCTCGCTCGAGGTGGTGCGCAAGGAGGTCCAGAACTTCCAGCCGCGGGGCGAGCTGGCGCTCTTCAACGTCTGGCTGAAGTGACGCGGCGCCCCGGCGCCCCGTGAAGACCTACGTCGCCCGGCGGCTGCTGGCGCTCGTGCCGGTGGCGCTCGTCGTGGCGACGGTCGCGTTCGTGCTGATCCACCTGGCGCCCGGCGATCCCGCCTCGGTGATCGCCGGGCCCGACGCCTCCGCCGACGAGGTCGAGCGGCTGCAGCAGCAGCTCGGCCTGGACGCCCCGCTGCCGGTGCAGCTCGTGCGGTGGTACGGGCGACTGCTGCAGGGCGACCTGGGGCAGTCGATCTTCCTCCGCAAGCCGGTGACGGAGGCCATCGTCGACCGGCTGGAGCCCACGCTGCTCCTCACCGTGTTCGCGGTCGTCATCGCGGTGGTCATCGGCGTGCCGGCGGGAGTGCTCTCCGCCCGGTACCACAACACCGCCACCGACCAGGCGTTCATGGTCCTGGCCCTGCTCGGGGTCTCGATCCCCAACTTCCTCCTCGGCCTCATCTTCGTGCTCGTGTTCTCGGTCTGGCTCGGCTGGTTCCCCGTGGCGGGATACTCGCCGCTCGAGTACGGCTGGCTCAAGACGCTGCGCTCGCTGGTCCTGCCCGCGTTCGCGCTCGGGCTCGTGCAGTCGGCCCTCATCGCGCGCATCGCGCGCTCGGCGATGCTGGACGTCCTGCGCGAGCAGTACATCACCACCGGCCGGTCCAAGGGGCTGGGCGAGCGTGCCCTCGTCTACAAGCACGCCCTCAAGAACGCCATGATCCCCACGGTGACGATCGTGGGGATCTCGTTCGCGGTCCTCGTCTCGGGCGCGGTGGTCGTGGAGACGGTCTTCAACATCCCGGGGCTCGGCCGGCTCGTGATCTCGGCCGTGCTGCGGCGCGACTACCCCGTGATCCAGGGGGTCGTGCTCGCCATCGCGGGCGTGTACATGCTCATCAACCTCGCCATCGATCTGTCGTACCTGCTCTTCGATCCGCGGGTGCGGTACCGGTGAGCGTCATCGCGCTCCCGAGACCGGAGGGCGTCCCCGCCGAGCGCGCGGGCTGGCTCGCGCTGCTCGCCCGGCGCAAGGTGGCCCTGGCCGGGGTGGTCACGGTGGCGGGGATGGTGGTGGTCGGGGCGCTGGCCCCCGTCATCGCCGGCGACCCGGACCACATGGACGTCGCCGCGCGGCTCACGGCGCCGGGGCGGGCGCACTGGTTCGGCACCGACGACGTCGGCCGCGACGTCTTCAGCCGGGTCGTCTACGGGGCGCGCCTGTCGCTCCTGGTGGGGGCGGCCGTCGTCGCGCTCTCCTTCGCCATCGGGCTGGTCTGCGGGCTCGTCGCCGGCTACTACCGCCGCCTCGACAACGTGGTCATGCGGGTCATGGACGGGCTCATGGCGTTTCCCGCGATCGTCCTGGCCATCGGGCTGATGGCGGCGCTGGGCCCCAGCGTGACGAACGTCATCGTGGCCATCGCGATCGTCTACTCGCCCCGCGTCGCCCGGGTCGTCCGCGGTTCGGTCCTGGTCATCCGCGAGACGCCGTACGTGGAGGCGGCGCGGGCGCTGGGCGCCACCGACGCCGCCCTCATCGCCCGCCACGTCCTGCCCAACTGCCTGTCCCCGGTGGTGGTGCAGGGCTCGTTCGTCTTCGCGGCCGCCGTCCTCACCGAGGCCGCCCTGTCCTTCCTGGGGGTCGGCGTCCCCCCCTACGTGCCCTCGTGGGGCGTCATCCTCGCCGAGGGGCGGCTGTACATCCAGCAGGCGCCCTGGCTCGTGCTCTACCCCGGCGTCGCGATCATGCTCACGATCCTCGGCCTGAACCTCTTCGGCGACGGCCTGCGCGACGCGCTCGACCCGAAGGTCCGGGGGCTCGCCGGCGACCGCCAGCGCGCCTGAAAGGAGACGCCCCATGCCGCCCCATCGCCGCGCCTACCGACCCACCGTCATGGGCACCCGTGGCGTGGTCACCTCCGCCCACCCCCTGGCCTCGATGGCCGGCATCCGGATGCTCCTGGCCGGCGGCAACGCCGTCGACGCCGCCGTGGCCGTCGGCGCCACGCTGAACGTCGTGGAGCCCTTCATGTCGGGCGCGGGCGGCATCGGGCTCATGGTGATCTCGCGCGCGCGCACCGGCGAGCGGGTCGTGCTCGACTTCATCGGGGCGGCGCCGCGCGCCGCCGACCCCGCGCGGTGCACCGACGACGAGCTGGTGGGCGGCCCGAAGTCGTGCGCGACGCCGGGCAACCTCGGCGGCTGGCTGGCCGCCCACGAGCGGTACGGCGTGCTGCCGCGCGCCGGCGTGCTCGAGCCGGCGATCGCCCTCGCCGAGCAGGGAGTGCCCTTGACGTTCAAGAGCGTCGACTTCTTCACGGCGGCGCGCGCCACGCTGGCGCGCTCGCGGGAGGCGGAGCGGCTGTACTGGCCGGCCGCGGGCCCCCGGGCGGGCGCGGTCGCGACCTACAAGGACCTGGCCAGCACCTTCCGGCAGGTGGCGGAGGGCGGCGCCGAGGCCTTCTACCGCGGGCCCATCGCCAAGGCGATCGCGCGCGCCGTGCAGGAGGCGGGCGGCTGGCTGGCCGAGGAGGACCTCGCGGCGTTCCGGCCGGCGTGGCGAGAGCCCGTCGCGATCCGCTACCGCGACTGCGACGTCGCCTCGGTGCCGCCGCCGTTCTCCGCCTTCCAGATGCTCGAGACGCTGAGCATCCTCGAGGGCTTCGACCTGGGCGCGTGGGGCCACAACTCGGTCGAGTACCTCCACCACCTCATCGAGGCCGTCAAGCTCGGCTCCGCCGACCGCCTCGCCTATGCCTACGGCGACGGCGTCCCGATCGCGGGCCTGCTGAGCAAGGCCTACGCCGCCGCGCAGCGGGCGCGCATCGATCCCCGCCGGGCCGCGGTGAGCGAGGGCGAGCGCCACGGCCGGGAGCGCCTGCCCGGGCAGATCGCCGAGGGCCACCCCGCGAAGTTCGAGAACGAGCAGACGACCCACTTCGCGTGCGCGGACGGCGAGGGCACCGTGGTCTCCGTCACGCAGACGCTCGGCGTACCGTTCGGGTCGGGCTTCGCCGTGCCCGGCACCGGCCTCGTTCTCAACAACATCCTGAAGTGGACCGACCGCGACCCGGCCTCGCCCAACGTCCTGAAGCCCGGGCGCCGGGCGGGGACGATGATGTCGCCCACGCAGGTGTTCCGGGGCGGGCGGTTCGTCATGTCGATCGGCACCCCGGGCTCGTACGGCATCCTCCAGACCCAGCCCCAGATGCTCCTGAACGCCCTCGAGTTCGGCATGAACGTCCAGGAGGCGATCGAGGCCCCGCGCGTGCGCGTGTATCGCGACCGGCTGGTCGACGCCGAGTCGCGGATCCCGGACGAGGTCCGCGCCGGGCTCGCGGCGCGCGGCCACCAGGTGAACGCGATCGACGACTGGTCGTGGATCGTGGGCGGCGGGCAGGGGATCGCCCGCGATGCGGAGTCGGGCGTCCTGATGGCGGGCGCCGACCCGCGGCGCGACGGCTACGCGCTCGCCGTGTGAGAGGGCGCCGGGACGCGCGAGGTCCGGCCGGCGCGGTCAGGCCGGGACGTCGACGGCCTGCCCGCTCGCCGCGCTGCGCGCCACGGCCTCCGTGAACTCCATGTAGCGGACACCCTCGTCGAACGCCGTGCGCGTCACCGGCTCGCGCCCGCGGATGGCGTTGACGAACTCCTCCTCGACGCGCCAGCCGGGGCCCTGCTCCACCGGGAGGTCGGCGAGCGCCGTGTCCCCGCGGCGGCCGCCGGACAGCCGCAGGGTCGTCAGGTCGAGCCGCAGCGTTCCCTCCGTGCCGAAGAGCCAGGCCTCGGGCCCGGGACCGAGCGCGGTCACCGCGCTGAAGCGCAGGTGGGCCACGGCGCCGCCCGCCAGCGTCGCGAGGATGTCGACGTGATCGGGCACCGTCACGCGCTGGCGCTGGCCCGCCGCATCGCGGCGCTCGCCCACCGCGATCAGGGTCGTCGCGGAGACCCGGTGCGCGGGGCCGACCCAGCGCATCATGGCCTCGTACCAGATCCCCATGTTCATGATGTTGAGCCCGCTCAGGCGCGCGTCCTGCCGCCAGTGCAGGGGCGCCTGGGGATCCACGAAGCGCCCCTGCGCGGCCTGCAGCTCGACGGCCAGCAGGTCGCCCAGGTATCCGTCGACGATCAAACGCCGGAGTGCGCCGTCGACGGGTAGCGTGTGCGGGGCCGGCACCAGCTGGGCCACCAGTCCCGGCGCCCGCTGCGCCGCTTCCAGCATCCGCCGGGCCTCCTTGGCGTCCATCGCCATCCGGGCCTCGCAGAGCACGTGCTTGCCGCGCGCGAGCGCGGCGATCGTCACCGGCGCGTGCAGGTACGGCCACGTGCCGATGCAGACGGCGTCCGTGTCGTCCGCGTCGACCAGCTCCTGCCAGGAGTCGTACGCGCGCGGGATGCCGAGCTCCCGCGCTGCCCGCTCGGACGACTCGCGCGTCCGGTTCACGACGCTCACGATCTCCACGCCCGGCTGCGCGCGCAGCTTGGGAATATGATGCTTCCGCGTGTTCGCCCCCGCCCCCACCACCCCGACCCGGATGATCTCCGTCATGGCGCCCGATGGTACGACCACCTCCCGTCAGCGCCAAGCGGCTGTATCGAGTCAACCTACGGCCGATGCAGCGTGCTTCGGTGCCAGTTGGTCTGATGGTTCGATGCCCACTCGAGCGTGCGCGCGTCACCGGAACCGGCTGCGCCGCGAGGACCGCGTCCGAACGACGGGTGCCCGGGGGGGGCGGGGGCGGGCGGGGGGCGGCCCTGGGAGACCCGTGTCTTCTGGGCGTTGTAGTGGATCACGCTGTCAGCGTGGCCCGCTCACTTCGCGTCACGGCCTGTGCGGCAGCGTGGTCTCCCAGGGCCGGCGCCCCCCCCCCCCCCCCCCCCCCCCCCCCCCCCCCCCCCCCC
>JAICGY010000101.1 GCA_025922915.1 Candidatus Methylomirabilota bacterium
GGCGATCTGCTGCATCATGTGCTTGCGCTCGCTCGCGCCCTCGGCCTTCAGCGCTTTCTTGAACAGCCCTTCGACCTCGCGATGCTGCTTCTTGAGAAGCTGCAGGGGATCCATGCGCCCTCCTCCGTCGACGGTTGTCGCCCGTCAGGGCAGGCGGTGCAGGGGAGGTGCCAGCGGCTTCGCTCTCGCGCGGCAGGTCCCGCGGACGCCGCAATCACCGGGCGGCGCCGATGAGGGCTCGCAGATCGAAGCGGCCACGCGGGGCCAGGAGGGACCCCCAGAGGTCGCCGTGCCGGAGGAGGCGGGCCCGGACGCTGTCCATGTCGAAGTCCTCGATCGTCACGCCGCGGGCGACCTCGTCCCAGGTGATCGGGGCGGACACCGTGGCGCCCGGACGGGGGCGCACGGAGTACACGGACGCCAGCGTGCGTCCCCACGCGTTCTGGTTGTAGTCGACGAGGACACGCCCGGCGGGACGGTCGGCCTTGCGGTAGACGGCCGTGAGCAGCCGGGGATGGCGGCGCGCCAGGTCGAGCGCGATCGTCTTGCTCGCCGTCCAGACCTCCTTCTGGGTGGGCGCTCGCACGATCGGCACGTAGACGTGGAGGCCGCGCGAGCCCGTGGTCTTCACGAAGGTCGGCATGCCGAGCGCCCGGAGGGTCTCGTCGAGCACCTGGGCCGCCTCGAGCACGGCGGGGAACGGCACCTCGCCGACCGGATCCAGGTCGAAGTGCAGGAAGTCCGGGCGGTCCACGTCGTCGCACCGCGCGTACCAGGGATTGAGGTCGATGCAGCCCAGGTTCACCACCCAGAGCAGGGCGGCGAGGTCGCCGATGACGGGAAAGTCGATGACGTTGCCGGAGGCGTGCGCGATGGAGCAGGTCGGGATCCAGGCCGGCCGGGGCCGGGGCGCCCGCTTCATGAAGAAGAAGGGCCCGGTGGCACCGTCCGGGTACCGCTTCATGACCATCGCCCGCTCGCGCAGGTGCGGCAGGAGCGCGAACGCCACGTCCGCGTAGTACTGGAGCAGGTCGCGCTTCGTGCGGCCCAGCGCGGGGAAGAAGACCTTGTCGAGATTCGTCAGCCTGACCTCGCGCCCCTCGATCTCGAGGACGCCCTCCCGGCCCGGCGGGATCGAGATCGTCGTCGGCCGGGCGGCCCGGGGCCTGGGCCCCCGCCGCCGCGCCGGGTGCCGGTCGCGGGTGGCCGCGCGGCGAGCGGCGCCCGCCATCAGGGAGCCGTCGGCCGGGAGGCGCCGGACACGCCCGCCGGTGCGCCCGCGCCGGGCGGGCCGGAGACCGCCGCCAGCCGGGGCGGGCGGGGACCGTGGCGAGCGCCCAGCCAGGCGGGGACATAGTCCAGCTCGCGGCCGGCCGCGGCGGCCCGCAGCAGGAGCGCGCCCCGGCTCATGTCGCCCCGCCCCGCGAACGTCGCGGGGAACGTGAGGCGGGTGCCGAAGACCGCGGCGAGGACGGAGAGGTACTTGTCGCTGGCGATGCTGCCGAGGAGGACGACCTGGTCCGCTCCGCGCAGGCGGCGCGCAAGGGCGCGCGCGTCCGCCTCGAGCGGCGCCCGGTAGGCCGGATTGTCGAGCCGGATCGGGACGGTGGCGGCGGCGTGGAGGTCGGCCACGGTCAGCGCGGCCTCGGGCGGCCGGAGCCCGGCGCCGGCGGTGATGACGAGGACGCCGTCGACGCCCGGCGGGGGCGCCTGGAAAGCGCGCGCGTACGCGAGCTTGCCGCGGAAGTACAGCCCGGACAGGAAGGCCATCGCCTCGCCCAGCGGCGCCCCCGCCGGCGTGCGGAGCCGGCGCGCCAGGGGGAAGTCGGCGCGCGGCGACAGCAGCAGGCGCGCGCGCTCGCCGGCGCAGCTGGCGGGGGAGAGCAGGAAGACGCGGTGGCGGCTCATGCTGGGGCCGGGCGTGCCGGGGGCGGCCGTCTCAGGTCACGGATCCGAGCAGTCCCGGTAGTACCCGCAGTTCAGGCACGTGATCTTGCACTTGCGCTCCTCCATCCACTCGCCGCAGCGCTCGCACACGTGCACCCGGTCCGTCGCGGCCGCCCGCCCCGGGCCGCCCTGTCGCCCGCGCTCGTCGCTCATGGCGCAAGGGTACACTGAGGAGCATGCCCGAGTGGCCCGATCCGGAATTCCTCGCCGAGGTGTTCGCCGGCACGCGCATCGTGCGGAAGCCCCTCACCGGCATCATCGCCGGGTACCACGTGCTGCCCTACGTGCTGGTCGGCCCCGAGCACGACCAGCCCGGGCGCGCCGTCGAGGTGCGGGGGCGGATCAAGGTGTCGCCGCGGCTCGTCATCGCGGCGGGCAGCGACGGGCCGACCTACGGCGACCTCTTCGCGGAGCGGGACCTCATGGACCGGCGGCTCGTCGCGCGCGTCTTCAGCTTCCGCTACGCCTCGCGGGTGAGCCTGGAAAGCGAGGACCTGGCGATCCGCCGGCACGACCGCGATCCCGCGCAGCACCTCGATCGGGTCCTCGACGAGCTGGCCCGGCGGGAGGTCATCGACACCGGCGTGATCCTCTCGCCGGACGCGCGCCTCTACCCGGTCTCGCTCGACCGCTTCATCCGCGAGATCCTCGAGGAGGAATTTCGAGCTTGACGATCAGGTCGGCCAGGATCGCCGGATCCACCGGCTTGACGAGCAGGGAGTCGAAGCCGGCCTCGGTGGCGCGCTGGCGGTCCTCGGGCTGACCGTAGCCGGTGAGAGCGATCAGCACGGGACGGCGAGCCCGGACGGAGCGGATACGGCGGGCCACCTCGAAGCCGTCCAGCCCCGGCAGGCCGATGTCGACCAGCGCCACGTCGGGGTCCTTCGCCCGCGCGTAGTCGACGGCCTGGGCGCCGTCCGCGACGGCCTCCACGAGGTGTCCCTCCAGCTCCAGCAGTACGCGCAGCGCCTCGCGCGCGTCCGCATTGTCCTCCACGACCAGGATGGTGCGTGCTCCCACGGCCATCGCTGCCTTCACCCTATCACCCGGGACAAGGCGGGCCCCGGGCCGGCCGCGCGGTCGATTGACACGTCGTGACCGGGATGCTACGTAACGTGCGCTCGCACCGTCCGAAACCGCCGGAGCATACCGTGCCGCCGCCAGGCCACCAGGAGCTCTTGGAGCGCGCCCCCCGGGTCGTGGGCGGGCCGGCGAGCCCGCCGCTCCGGCGGCGCCCGGGCTTCATCGGGAGCCGGGCGGGGCTCGCAGACCCGGCCGCGGTGGCGGGCTGGCTCGTGGTCGCGACGCTCGGCGGCCTCGTGGTCTGGCTGGCGTGGCGGTCGCGCGACTGGCCGCTGGTCCACGACGCGCCGATCATGCACTACATCGCCTGGCGCCTCGGCGAGGGGGCGGTGCCGTACCGGGACCTGTTCGACATGAACGCGCCCGGCGTGTACCTGATCCACCTCGCGGTGCTGCACGTCCTCGGATCCGGCGATGCGGCGTGGCGCGCCTTCGATCTGGCCTGGCTGGCGGCGACGAGCGGCGCGCTGAGCGTGTTCGTCGCCCCGTTCGGCCGGGTCGCCGCGGCCGCTGCCGCGCTGCTCTTCGCCGTCTATCACCTCGCCGGCGGCGCCTGGCAGGCTGGCCAGCGCGACTTCCTGATGACCCCGCTGCTCGTGCTCGCGGCGCTGGGCGTCGCGCGCTGGGTCGAGACGGGGAGCGCGCCTCGTTCGCGCGGGCTCACCGCCCTGGCCGCCGGTGGGCTCGCCGCCGGCGCTGCCGTCAGCGTCAAGCCGCACGCTCTCGTCTTCGGCGCGGCGCTCGCCCTGCTGGTCGCCGTTCGCGGCGGCGGCGCGCGCCGGCCGCTCGCCGTCTGGCTCGCCGGCCTGGCCCTCGTCCCCGCGGCGGTGGTGGGCTGGGTCGCCTGGCTGGGCGGCCTGCCCGACTGGGTGGCGATCGTGCGCGAGTATCTGGTGCCGCTCTACTCGGGGCTCGGCGAGCCGGGACGCTGGCACGTGCACCGGTGGCCGGTCTGGGTCGCGCTCGTGCCCGGCGTCGCCGCCTCGCTCGCGTGGTCGGCCACCCGGGGCCGTCTCGGCATCCGCCACCTGCTCGGGCTCGCCGGGCTCGGTTACGGGCTCCTGCACTACGTCGGACAGGGCAAGGGCTGGGAATACCATCTGTACCCGCTCGCCGCCTTCGCCTGCCTGCTGCTCGTGGCCGAGCTGGACGCGATCGTCCGCCACCCGCGCCACGTCCTGGCCGCGACCGTGGTGGCGAGCCTCGTGGCCGTGACGATCGTGCTGGGCATCCGGGGTGCCGAGGCGGGCGACGCCGCCTGGATCCGTGACAAGGAGCGAACCGTGGGCCGGCTCGCCGCCGACCTGGCGGCCCGTCTGGCGCCCGGCGACCGGGTCCAGGTGCTCGACACCACCGGCGGTGGGCTGCACGCGCTCCTCCGGCTCGGCGTGCGGCAGCCCACCCGCTTCATCTACGACTTCCACTTCTTCCACGACCTCGACCACCCGACGATCCGCGCCCTGCGGGCGGAGCTGGTGACGGCGCTGGAGGCGGCGCCGCCGCGGCTGATCGTGCTGTTCGTCGACGGCTGGCCGGCGGGCGGCGTCGAGCGCGTCCGGACCTTCCCGGCGCTCGCGGAGCGGCTGGCGCGAGCGTACGAAGAGGTCGCGCGTCGGGACGCCTACGTGGTGTATGCGCAGCGAGACCGTCCGTAGCATCATCCGGTCCTACGACGACCCCGTCGTCCGCGCCTACTGCTGGGTGCGCTTCGGGATCCTGCGCCAGCGCTTCCTCGACGAGATCGGCCAGTACCTGCCCGAGACGGGGCCGGTGCTCGACATCGGCTGCGGCTTCGGCCTCTTCTCGCTCTACTACGCGGCGACCGGGCCGGGCCGCCTGCTGCGGGGCCTGGACGTGGACGCCCGCCGCATCGCCCTGGCGCGGCGGGCGGCCCGGCGCCTGGGTCTCGACAACGCGGTGTACGAGGAAGGCGACGCCCGCGACTTCAAGGGGGACGGGGAGGTCGCGGCCGCCTACATGCTCGACATCGTGCACCACGTGCCGCCCGCGTCCGTCCCGGCGCTGCTCGCGGCCCTGCGGCGGTGCCTGCCTCCCGGCGGCCGGCTGCTCGTCAAGGACGTCGACACGCGGCCGGCCGCCAAGCGGTGGTTCACCTGGGCGCTCGACAAGGCGATGGCGCCGCGGACCCCGGTGCGCTACTGGAGCGCGCCCGCCCTGGCGTCGGCCCTCGACGGTGCGGGCTTCACCGTCCACCGGCACCTGATGGTGGACGTGCTGCCGTACCCCCACGTGCTCTACGTGTGCGAGGCGCGGCGCTGACGGGCGGGACGACGGGGAGTCAGGCGGGCGGCCCGACTCGCGTCAATGCGTGTGGGATTGAATGGTGGAGCTGAGGGGATTCGAACCCCTGACCCCAAGACTGCCAGCCTTGTGCTCTCCCAACTGAGCTACAGCCCCACGGGGGGCCAACGTTACCGGCCGGGTGCAAGGTTGTCAAGGAACGAGGGCCGAGATGGTAGGGGAGAGGGGATTCGAACCCCTATGCCCTTGCGGGCAGGCGATTTTGAGTCGCCCGTGTCTCGCCAGTTGCACCACTCCCCCGCGCAAACGATTCTATCGCGGAAGGAACGACAGCGCCTTCAGACGCTTCCGACGGAGGCTCGGGACGTCGGACGAATAGTAGAGCCACGCGAGGAGCGTCCGGGACTGCTTGCCCGCGTATCGCAGCATCGAGCAGGCCCTGTCGCGGCGTGTCCATACCGCCGTCCGCACGCCGATCAACCGGGCGAGTGTCTCGTTGACCCACTCGAGGAACGGCGGGCTCGCCGAGAACAGGGAGACGTACAGGCGCTCGTACACGTACGTGGCCTTCCTGGCCGCATGCCAGCGGTCGGTGTAGACGACGATCGACCCATCACCGTCGATGCAGCCCCGGAGGAAATCGCGGAACCATTCGTCGGGAATGTCGAGCCGCCCCAGGCGCCGGCTCTTCGCCGGCATGAGACCGATTCCGAGCAGCCAGGTGTAGAAGCGACGGTCACCCCATTGCAGCCGGAAGTACCTCGTGCCCTTCCCGCTGCGCGAGCGGCCGATGGAGACCGCGAGCGACAGGCAGGAGCGTAGCGTCTCGAGAAGGTCGAGATCCTTCGAGGTCACGTGCACATGGCGACCGTCCCCGGAGAGGCAGCCGTCGCTGGTGATCAGTCCCACCGCGTAGGCGAGACCCGCCGACCAGGGGAGCGGGCCGGCCGCGAGTCGCGGCGCCGGGCCCCGGGGACGAAGCGAGATCCCCAGCTCCCGGAGCCGCCGGCGGATCGTCGATGCACCGCATCCCAGGACGTGGGCCACCCGGACGGTCGGCATCCGCTGATCGACGTAGAGACGTTGCAGATCCCCGGGGTCGATGGCGCGACGCCGCATGTCCCGTGGACGAGATGCGCCCTGCGGCTCTCGAAGTCAACGTCCGGAGAACGATACGCTCGGCGTGGGGAAGGGCGACCCTACGCCGACAGCCGCGCGACGCGGACCCAGGTGGTCGCGTCCAGGCACCAGCGGCAGGTCGGGAAGGGACTGCCGCGGCCGAGGCGGATCCGCCCGCCGCAGCAGGCGGAGAGGTAGCTGCCGGAGCTGGGATTCACGACGCCGGTGGCGCCGGGCTGGGAGTCGGCCGCCTGCCCCGCCGCCGGGGCAGGCCGGCCGGTGTTCACCGTGCCGGGGCGCTGACACCCCGCACACTGGCCGCGCGCGCGCTCGAAGCTGCCGTGCGCCGCGAGCGTTTCCATCGCGGTCCGCGCCTCGTCCAGGCTGACGTCGGCCGCGAGCGCGAGGCACACGTCACACAGCGGTGTCCCGGGCTCGCGTCGGAGCACGAGGGCCGCGCGCAGCGAGGGCGCCGTCGTGAGCCGCACGCGCCGGGCGCGGTCGCCGCGCACGCGGATCACCCGACCGACCTGGCGGCAGTTCGAGCACCGCTCCATGACGGACTCGACCCGCGGGAGGCGTTCGAGAGGCCTGAGGGCCGCCAGCAGCTCCTCGAACCCCAGGCGCAGCGCGAAGCCGAGGCAGCCGACGCAGAAGAACTGCCCGGCGTGCTGACGCAGGAGCTGCTCGATGCGTTGCTCGCCTCGCGTCACGAGCAGGGGAGCGTTGCGAACGATGCGCCATCGGCGGGGAGCCCGCGGTGCGTCCCGCATCTCGGTGGCATCGTCGTTGCGTGTGGCGGGAGTGTCCGGCGCCGGGTCGAGTGGCGCGGAGTGCCCCGGGGCCGGTGGAAGGACGCCACGAATGACTGATGGAGCACCCGGCTTCCAGACGTTGCACGACGACCTCGTGGGCCCCGAGCCGGTGGACGAGGGCTGCGGCCACGCGGACGCCCGGCGAATCCGGCTCCACCTGCCCTATGCCCAGGCCAACGTCGTGAGGCTCCGGTACACGGAGCTGGTGGACGCCCACGTGTGGCCTCTCCGGCGTGTCGGCGGCGCCTGGACCTTCCGCGTGTGCCGCGTGTGCGCCGGCACCGCCCGCGCGCGCACCGCCTGAGCCGACCGCCGGCGGCCCGATGACACCGCCCGCGCCTCGCGGGCTGTGACACAATAGGCGCATCCCGGCGAGATCGCCGACGAGGTGCGCGCATGGGGGAGCGGTCGTTCACGGAGGACGTCAAGCAGCTCGGATACGGGCACGGCCAGGTGCTGCACGGCGAGGGCATCCTGGCGATCACGAAGGCCCTGCTCCAGTCGGGCGTCTCCTACGTCGGCGGCTATCCCGGGTCGCCGATCTCGCACCTCCTCGACGTGATGGCCGACGCCAACGACACCCTGCTGGAGCCCATGGGCATCTACTACGAGCTCTCGGGCAGCGAGGCGGCGGCGGCCGCCCTCCTCGGCGCCTCGATCAACTACCCGGTGCGCGGGGCCGTCACGTGGAAGTCCGTGGTCGGGACCAACGTGGCCTCCGACGCGCTCTCGCACGTCGCCTCGGCGGGCGTGGTCGGCGGCGCCCTCGTCGTCATCGGCGAGGACTACGGCGAGGGCGCGTCGATCCTCCAGGAGCGCACGCACTCGGCGGCCCTGAAATCCTCGATCCCGCTGCTGGACCCGCGCAACAGCCTCCAGTCGTTCGCGCGCTTCGTCGAGGAGGGCTTCGGCCTATCCGAGGCCTGCAACGAGCCGGTCTTCTTCTCCATCCGCATCCGCGCCTGTCACATGCGTGGCACCCTGCGGTGCAAGGACAACGTGCGGCCGCAGGTCAGCATGCTGACCCCGCTCGGCGCGCCGTCCTTCAGCCTCGAGCGCATCAACCTGCCGCCCTTCACCTACCAGATGGAGGCGAAGAAGTTCACCGAGCGGCTGCCGGCCGCCCGCCGCTACATCGTCGAGCGGGGCCTCAACGAGCACCACCCGGGGAGCGAGCGGGAGATCGGCATCGTCATGCAGGGCGGCCTCTGGAACACGGTGCTGCGCGGCCTGCACGCCCTGGGCCTCGCCGACGCCTACGGGCGGACGCCGGTGCCGCTGCTCGTCCTGAACGCGATCCACCCCCTCGTGCCCGAGGAGCTCGTCGCCTTCCTCGCGCGCAAGCGGCACGTCCTCGTGGTCGAGGAAGGGATGCCCAACTACCTCGAGCGCGAGCTCAAGGCGGTCGCGCACGAGGCCCGGCTCGACGTCGAGATCCACGGCAAGGAGCTGCTCTCGCCCCATGGCGAGTACGTTCCCGCCCTCGTCGTGGGCGGTCTCCGGAGGTTCTTCGCCGTGGGGCCGCCGTCGTGCCGGTCCCACGCGGCGATCGAGGACGCGTACGCGGCGCTGACGGCCGAGCAGGAGCGGGCGCGGGCCGCCCTGCCGCAGCCGGTGGCGAAGCGGCCGCCGTCCTTCTGCACGGGCTGTCCGGAGCGGCCGCTGTTCAGTGCGCTGAAGATCCTGCGCGCCAAGGCCCCGGAGCTGGGGGACACCCACGTGGCCGCCGACATCGGCTGCACCACCTTCTCGACCCAGGCTCCGTTCAACGTCGGCAACACCGTCCTCGGCTACGGGATGGGGCTGGCCTCGGCCGGCGCCGTCGCGCCGCTCTTCGGCAAGCGCGTGATCTCGGTGATGGGGGACGGCGGCTTCTGGCACAACGGGCTCACGAACGGCGTGGCGAGCGCGGTGTACAACCGGCAGGACTCCGTGCTCGTCGTGGTGGACAACGGCTACACCTCGGCCACCGGCCAGCACCACAACCCGTCCACCGGGACGAACGCGCGCAACGAGCCGACGGGCATGACCATCCCCCAGGCGCTCCGGGGCGTGGGCGTGCGCTGGATCCGGACGGTCGACTCGTACGACATCCCGCGCATGCTGGCGACCCTGCGGGAAGCCCTGACCACGCGCTTCGCCGGCCTCAAGGTCGTGATCGCGAGCGGCGAGTGCCAGCTGGAGCGCCAGCGCCGGATCCGCCCCGCGACCCGGCGGGCGCTGGCCGCCGGCGAGACGGTCGTCCAGCCCCGGTTCGGGGTGGACCCAGACGTCTGCACGGGCGACCACTCGTGCATGCGCCTCAACGGCTGTCCCTCGCTGACGCTCCGCGAGAGCCCGGACCCGCTGCGCGAGGATCCGATCGCGCACGTGGACGAGAGCTGCGTGGGCTGCGGGGTGTGCGGGGAGGTCGCGCACGCGGCCGTCCTCTGCCCGTCGTTCTACCAGGTCGAGGTGGTCCGGAACCCCGGTCGGTGGACGCGCTGGCTGGCCGGGCTCCGCGCCGGAGTGATCCGGTTTCTGGCTCCCGGCTCCCCGACGCCGGCGTGAGCGGCGAGCGCTCGGAGGAGGCGATCGTCTCGATCCTGATCCCCGCGGTGGGGGGGCAGGGCGGCGGTGTGCTCTCGGAGTGGATCGTGGAGGCCGCCCTCGCCGAGGGGGTGCGGGTGCACGGCACGTCGATCCCCGGCGTGGCGCAGCGGACGGGCTCCACCACGTACTACGTCGAGATCGCGGCCGGCGGCGACGAGGAGCCGGTCTTCTCGCTCTACCCGGTGCCCGGGGCGCTCGACGTGCTGCTCGCCGCGGAGTTCCTCGAGGTGGGGCGGATGATCGAGCAGGGGCTCGTCGCGCCCGGCCGGACCACGGTGATCGCCTCGACGCATCGGCTCTACTCGATCCACGAGAAGATCGCGACCGGACGCGCGATCTATCCCCAGGACGCGCTCCGGGAAGCCGCGCGTCGTGCCTCGCGGCGGCTGATCGCGTTCGACGCGCTCGCCCTCGCCCGGGAGCACGCCACCGAGGCCAACGCGGTGCTCCTGGGAGCGCTGGCGGGCAGCGGGGTGGTCCCGGTGGGCGAGGCGGCCTTCCGGACGGCCATCGAGCGCAAGGGCGTGGCCGTCGAGGCGAACCTGCGCGGGTTCGAGCTGGGGCTGGGGCTGGCACGGGGAGCCGGCGAGGGGAGCGTGCCCGCCGCGCCGCGGCCCTCGCTGCCGGCGGTGCCTGCCGCCCTCCAGGCCGAGGTGGCGGCCCTGCCCGAGGCGGTGCGCGAGATCGCGACGCGCGCGGTGGCGCGCCTGGTGGACTACCAGGACGTGGCATACGCGCGCCGCTACCTGGCCAGGCTCCGGCCGTTCCTGCCGGCCGCCGGCGCCCCACCCGAGCGCGTGGAGCTGGCCCGGGTCGTCGGGCGGCACCTGGCGCTCTGGATGACGTACGAGGACGCCGTCCGCGTGGCGGAGCTGAAGACGCGCCCCGACCGGTTCCAGCGCATCCGGGCGGAGGCGCGGGCCGGCGATGGCGTCGTGGTGGTCACCGAGTACCTCAAGCCCGACCTCGACGAAATCTGGGGGGTGCTCCCCGACCGCCTCGTCCGGCCCCTCGCCCGCTGGGCCGAGCGTCGCTGGCCGCACGGTCGGCCCACGCTCGGCCAGCACATCCGCTCCACGACGGTCACGGGCTACCTGCGGCTCCGGATGCTGACGTGGCTCAAGCCGCTCCGGCCGGTGTCGTTCCGGGCCCGCGAGGAGCACGAGCGGATGGAGCGCTGGCTCGCGGCGGTCGCCCGCTGCGCCGCCCTCGACACCGGGCTGGGGCTGGAGGTCGCGCGCGCCGGGCAGCTGGTCAAGGGCTACGGCGACGTGCGCCGCCGCATGACCGCGATGCACGAGGTCGTGCTCGCGGACGTGCTGCGCGCGATCGACGCGGCGCGGACGCAGGGCGAGGAAGGGCTGCGCGTGGCGACGGCCCTGGCGGCGCGGCTGCGCCTGCTGGTCCTCCAGGGCCCCGAGGGTGAGGCGCAGGTGGCGGCGACGACGGCCGCGACGCTGGCGCGCCTCGAGGCGGGTGACGCCGCCGGGGCGCTCGCGCCCCTCGCCGGGTGACCGGTCAGCGGCGCGGAAGCGTCGCCACCGCCCACTCCACGCCCGGCTCGAGCGCCAGCCCCAGGCGCTCCAGCGCGGCGCAGGGATCGCGACCGTGGTCGACGCGCCCGACGATCGGCGACCGCCGCAGGAGGTCGCGCATCCGGTACGCGCAAACCAGGCTCTGCCACTCCTCCGCCCGGCGCTGCTGCTCGTAGCCCCAGGCGAGCGGCAGGATCATCAGGGTGAGCAGCGTGAC
>JAICGY010000102.1 GCA_025922915.1 Candidatus Methylomirabilota bacterium
CATCGAGATCACCTTCTGGGGCACGCGCGGCTCCATCGCGACGCCGGGGCCGGCGACGGCCCGCTACGGCGGCAACACCTCGTGCGTCGAGGTCCGGCTGGCCGACCGGCTGCTCGTCATCGACGCCGGCACCGGAGCGCGCCCCCTCGGCGCCGACCTGCTCCGGCGCGCGGCCGGCCGGCCGATCGACGCCCACGTCCTCATCAGCCACACGCACTGGGACCACATCCAGGGGCTGCCCTTCTTCGTGCCGGCCTTCGTGAAGCAGAACCGGTTCGAGATCGTGGGGCCGACCGGCATCGACGTCACGCTCGAGCGCGTCATCAAGGGCCAGATGGACCCGCACTACTTCCCGGTGGAGATGACGGAGATGGCGGCGACCTTCGCCTTCCGGGAGCTCGTGGCCGGGCCGTTCGCCATCGGGGACGTCACCGTGCGGACGCAGTACCTGCACCACACGTCGATCGCCCTCGGCTACCGGCTCGAGCTCGGGGGGCGGTCCGTCGTGTACGCGACCGACCACGAGCTCCACCGGCGGATGTACGAGGTCCGCGGCGATCCGCCGGCGATGCTGGCGGCGGCCGACCGGCACGACGCCGAGTTCCAGGCGTTCATCGAGGGCGCCGACGTCTACGTCGCCGACGCGCAGTACCAGGCGAGCGAGTATCCGGCCCGGCGCGGCTGGGGTCACTCGACCATCGAGGACGTGGCCGCCCTCGCCGCCCGCGCGGGCGTGGGGCGGCTCGTCGTCTTCCACCACGACCCCATGCGGTCCGACGACGATCTCGACGCGCACATCGCGCTCGGCCGCCGCATCCTGGCGGAGCACGGCAGCCGCGTGGAGTGCCTGGCCGCCCGCGAGGGCGACACGCTCCTCGTCTGAGCCGGCGTGGCCCGCGTCGGCGTCTTCTACGGCTGGGTCGTCGCCGGCGTGTCGGCCACCGTCAACTCGCTCGCCTGGTCGGTGCGGTCGACCTTCGCCCTCTTCTACGTCGCGCTGCTCGGCGAGTTCGGCTGGGCCCGCGGCGAGGCGGCGCTCGGCTACTCGCTGAGCTGGCTCTGCCTGCTCGTCTTCTCGCCCCTCGCCGGCTGGCTCGCCGACCGCTGGGGGCCGCGCCTGGTCGTGCCGATCGGCGGGCTCGTCCTCGGCGCCGCCCTCGCCCTGACCGGCCGGGTCGAGACCCTGTGGCAGTACTACCTGGCCTTCGGCGTGCTGGGCGCCGCCGGCATCGCGTGCATCATGATGCCGGCCGCGGCCATCGTGGGCCGGTGGTTCGTGCGGTCGCGCGGCGTGGCCATGGGGCTGATCAGCGCCGGCTCCTCGGCGAGCGCGATCGTCTTCTACCCGCTCAACACCTGGCTGATCGTGAGTTTCGGCTGGCGCGACGCGCTCGCCGTGTACGGCCTGCTGGTGGCGGCCGCCACCGTGCCCCTGGCTGCGCTGCTCTACCGGGATCCGGAGGCGGCGCCCCGCCCGGTGGTGGCGGCGGCCGCCGACGCGACGGAGCCGACGTGGACCCTCCGGCGGGCGCTCGCCACGCACCGCTTCTGGGCCGTCTTCGTCATGTGGGGGCTGGGCGTGATCGGCTACCAGATCCTGACGACCCACCAGGTCGCGCACGCGCGCGAGCGCGGCTTCGACGTGGCGACGCTCGCGTGGGTGTTCGGCCTGGGCGGCGCCTTCACGGTGGCCGGCAACCTGCTCGGGGGCGCGCTCTCCGACCGCTGGGGTCGCGGCTCGGTCTTCGCGCTCGGCTCGCTCGTCGGCGTGCTCGGCATCGCCGGGCTCGCCGGGCTCGGGGGGCCGGCCGACCTCCCGCTCCTCCTCCTCTACGCGGTCTCGCAGCTCGGCTTCGGCATGCGCATCGCGCTCCTCACGGCGATCCCGGCCGACCTCTTCCCCGGCCGCCACCTGGGAGCCATCCTCGGCGTGGCGAACGGGGGCGGCGGCCTCGGCGGCTTCGTCGGCCCCTTCCTGGGCGGCTGGCTGTTCGACGCCACCGGCAGCTACAGCCTCGCCTTCACGGTGGCCGCCCTCGCGATCGCCGGCTCCGCGATCGCCGCGTGGGTCGCCGCGCGCGGGCGGCCGCGCCGTCAACCGGGCGAGGGCGGGTCGGAGCGCGTGCGAGCGTTGAGGCGGGAGGGCCCGCCACGGCTTCGCCGGGGCGGTGGCGAGCGTGGGGGGGATGGGGGGCGCCCGGAGCCCCCCATGTAATCAGACCATCGTCTGGCCCCCGTTGACGTCCAGCGTGGCGCCGGTGATGAACCCGGCCGCGTCGGAGGCGAGGAAGACGACGGCCTCGGCGATCTCCGCCGGCTCGCCGAAGCGCCCGACGGGAATGGCGGCGGCCAGGCGCCGGGACTCTTCCGGCGGGCGGGCGGCGAGCACCCGCTCCGTCGCCGTGGTGCCCGGGGCCACCGCGTTCACCGCGATCCCGTCTCCCGCCAGCTCGCGCGCCAGGTGCCGCGTCATGCCGAGGACGGCGGCCTTGGCGGCCGCGTAGTGCAGGGCCGTCAGCACCGCGCCGCTGCGCGCGACCACGGACGACAGGTTGACGATCCGGCCGCCGCCCTGCCGCCGCATGACCGGGATGACCGCCCGGCAGCACAGGAAGACGCTCGTGACGTTGAAGCGCAGGATCTCGTCCCACTCGGCGTCCGTGATGTCCTCGGTGCCGCGCATCCGCGGGAACCCGCCGGCGTTGTTGACGAGGACGTCGAGGCGGTCCCACCGCGCGGCGATGGCCTCCACGGCGGCCTGGACGTCGGCGGCGACGGTGACGTCGGTCCGGAGCGCCAGCGCCTCGCTGCCGGTCTCCTGCACCTCGCGCGCGACCTTCTCCACGCCCGGCCCGTCCACGTCGAGCAGCGCGACCCGCGCGCCCGCCTCGCCGAGCCGCCGCGCCGTCGCCGCCCCGATCCCCTTCGCCGCTCCCGTGACCATCGCGATCTTGCCGTCGAGTCTCATGCGTCGCCTCCGCGTGGGCGACAGGATAGCCGAACGACGCCCGGGCCGGAGCGCGGTACACTCGCCCGCGCCACGACGGACGCGAGGAGGCCGGGATGCGCGTGCTGGTCACGGGAGCGGCGAGCGGGATCGGACGGGCGACGTGCCTGCGCGTCGCGCGGGACGCCCGGGCGGGCGGCGAGCCGGCCCGGATCGCCGCGGCGGACGTGGGCCCCTCGCCCGCGCTCGACGGCCTCGTGGAGCAGCTCCGCGCGCTCGGCGCCGAGCCCCTGCCGCTCCACGGCGACCTCGGCACGCTCGACGTGCCCGGGCGTCTCGTGGAGGCGGCGGTCGCCCGCTTCGGCGGCCTGGACGGCGTCGTGAGCAATGCCGGCCTGAACCGGCCCGGGGCGCTCGTCGACTACGCCGTCGAGGACTGGGACCGCGTCTTCGCCGTGAACACGCGCGCCACCTGGCTCCTCGCCAGGGCGGCCCACCCGGCACTCCGGGATGCGCGGGGCGCGATCGTCGCCGTCGCGTCGATGTCGGGGAGCCACGTCCACGCGAACCTCGGCGCCTACGGGCCGAGCAAGGCCGCCCTCATCATGCTCGTGCGCGTCCTCGCGCAGGAGCTGGGGCGCGACGGCGTCCGCGTCAACGCCGTCTCGCCCGGCATGGTGCGCACCGGCATGACCGCGCGCGTGTACGCCGACGCGCGCGTGGCCGCCGAGCGCGACGCGCTGGTCCCCCTGGGCCGGGTCGCCACGCCGGAGGACGTCGCCGACGTCGTCGCCTTCCTGCTCGGGCCCGGGGCGCGCTACGTCACCGGCCACGACCTCGTCGTCGACGGCGGTGTCTCCGGCAACCTCCTCGGGCGGCTGCCCGGGCTCTCGCAGATCACCCGCGGATGACGCGGCGTCGCCGCGCGGTCGTGCGCCTGGCCGAGCGCACGTGGCGCGAGGCGCGCCGGCTCGCACGCGACCGCCGCGCGGTGGTGCTGCTGCCCCTCGGCGCCGTCGAGCAGCACGGCCCTCACCTGCCCCTGCTCGTGGACTGGCTCGGCGCCGAGGAGATCGCCCGCCGGCTGGCCCCGCGGCTCGCCCGCCGCGGCTGGCACCCGGTCCTCGCCCCGGCCCTGCCGTACGGCGTCAGCGGGCTCGCCGCGCGCTGGCCGGGGACGGTCTCGCTCTCCGAGCCCACCTTCCGGAGGCTGCTCGTCGAAATCGTGCGCGGGCTCGCCCGGCACGGGTTCCGCCGCTTCGTCCTCACCAACTACCAGGCGGATCCCGGGCAGCTGCGCGCGATCACCGCCGCCCGCCGGGATCTCGCGCGCGCGGGGCTGCAGGTGCTGGTCGCCGGCTTCACGCTCGAGCGCGCCGGCATGGCGGCGATGACGGCGCCGCGGGTCACGGCCCTGCTGCGCAGTCCCCACCCCGACCGTGAGTGGCACTCTGGCGAGCTGGAGACGGCGCTGGTCCTGGCCCTGCGTCCCGCCCTCGTCCGCCGGAGCGTCGCCCGGCGCCTGCGGCCGGCGTGGGTCGACGTCCCGGCGGCGCTCGCGCGCGGGGCCGAGCGGTTCGAGGAGATCGCGCCGGGCGGTGCCGGCTACTTCGGCTGGCCGGCCGCGGCGCGCGCGACGACCGCCCGCGCCGCGATGGACGTGCGCGCGGCGCTCATCGCCGAGCGGATCCTCGGCGCGCTGGCCGCGTGGACTCCGCGACCGTCCGCCGGGCGCAAGGTGTGAGATCCTGTGGCCCGCGACGCCAACGGGAGGGACACGCATGGCCCCATCGACGCGGCTGACCGCGGAGCGCCTGCTGCAGCTCACCCGCACCATCCTGACCGCGGGGGGCAGTGGCGACGCCGAGGCCGGCCTCGTGGCCGATCACCTCGTGCAGGCCAACCTGGCGGGCCACGACAGCCACGGCGTGGGCATGCTGCCGGCGTACGTGCGTCACCTCGCGGCGGGCCTGGTCGTGCCCAACACGACCGCCAAGCTCGTGAAGGACGAGGGCCCCATCCTCATGTTCGACGGCGGCCGCGGCTACGGCCGGTGCGTGGGCGGCGAGGCCATCGCGGCGGGCATCGCCCGCTGCGCCGGGACCGGCGTGGCGGTGGTCACCCTCGCCAACGCCCATCACGTCGGGCGCGTGGGCGCCTACGGCGAGCTCGCCGCCGCCGCCGGCCTCGTCTCCCTGCACTTCGTGAACGTGACGGACCACCGCGGCCTGGTGGCGCCCTTCGCCGGCAGCGACGCCCGCTTCTCGACGAACCCCGTGTGCATCGCCCTGCCGGGCACCGACCGGCAGCCGCCGCTCCTGCTCGACATGGCGACCAGCGCGATCGCGATGGGCAAGGTCCGGGTCGCGAAGAACGAGGGCAAGCTCGTGCCCGAGGGCATCCTCATCGATCCGGACGGCCGGCCCACCCGCGACCCGGGCATCATGTACGGCGAGCCCCACGGGGCCCTCCGGGCCTTCGGCGGGCACAAGGGCTACGGGCTGGCGCTCGTCACCGAGCTCCTGGCCGGTGCCCTCTCGGGCGGACCGACGATCCAGCCCGGCAACCCGCGGCTGGGCGGGATCGTCAACAACATGTTCTCGATCCTCGTCGACCCGGCGCGGCTGGCGGGCGTGGACTGGCTGCGGCGCGAGATCGACGGCTTTCTCGAGCACGTGAAGGCCTCGCCGCCGGCCGACCCGTCCACGCCGGTGCTCGTGCCCGGCGATCCGGAGCGACGAGCGCGCGAGGAGCGGCAGCGCAGCGGCATCGCGATCGACGCGACCACGCTCGAGGAGATCCTCCAGGCCGGCGAGCAGGTCGGCGTGGCCCGGGCGGCGGCGCAGGCGCTGCTCGCGTGACGCTCGCCATCGGGCGCCGGGCGGCGTATACTGCCTGCGTCTGATTCGATCGGCGGTTCACTTCCGAGCCCTCGTCCTCACTCAGACCGCGTTTCCCGGCTGCTTCCGCTTCGAGGGGCGTGTCATCGAACCGCGGAAGACTGGCCGGGGCCCAGCCATGCCCCCCGAGGAGACCGCTCCATGTCGTTCGAGACGTTTTCGCTCCACGCCGATCTGCGGCGCGCGCTCGCCGCGCTCGGCTTCACCACGCCCACGCCCATCCAGCGTGACGCCATCCCGCCCGGGTGCGCCGGCCGTGACGTCCTCGCCTGCGCGATGACCGGCAGCGGCAAGACGGCCGCGTTCCTGCTGCCGATCCTCCAGCGCCTCCTGGGCGCGCCGCGCGGCGCCACGCGCGCCCTCGTGCTGGCGCCCACCCGCGAGCTCGCCGCGCAGATCGAGGAGCACCGGCGTGCGCTGGCGCGGTTCACGCGCGTCGGCGGGGCGGCCGTGTACGGCGGCGTCGCCATGGGGCCGCAGGAGGCCGCGCTGCGCCGCGGCGTGGACATCCTCGTGGCGACGCCCGGCCGCCTGCTGGATCACCTGCAGCGGCCCTACGCGCGGCTCGACGCCGTGGAGGTGCTGGTCCTCGACGAGGCGGATCGCATGCTCGACATGGGGTTCCTCCCCGACATCCGCCGGATCCTCCGGGCGCTGCCGGCCACCCGGCGCCAGACGCTGCTCTTCTCGGCCACGCTGCCGCCCGCGATCACCGCGCTCGCGCGCGAGCTGCTGCGCGACCCCGTCACCATCGACGTGGAGCGGGCGGCGGCGCCGGCGGTCGGCATCAGCCACGCCGCGTACCCGGTCGGCTCCGAGCTCAAGCTGCCCCTGCTCGCCGCCCTCCTGCGCGGCCGGGAGGTGCGGAGCGCGCTCGTCTTCACGCGCACCAAGCATCGCGCCAACCGGCTCGCGGAGGGCCTCGGCCGCCACGGCGTGGCCGCCGACCGCATCCACGGCAACCGCAGCCAGGCGCAGCGCACGCAGGCGCTCGCGGCCTTCAAGGCCGGCACGTGCCAGGTGCTGGTGGCGACGGACATCGCCGCGCGCGGCATCGACGTGACCGGGCTGAGCCACGTCGTGAACTTCGACGTCCCCCACTCCCCGGAGGACTACATCCACCGCGTGGGCCGGACGGCACGCGCGGGCGCCGTGGGTGACGCGATCACCCTCGTCGCGCCCGACGAGGAGGCCGACCTGCGCGTCATCGAGCGGGCGGTGGGCACGCGGATGCCGCGCGTGACGCTCCCCGGGTTCGACTACGCCGCCCGCCCGGCGCAGCGGCTGGAGGTGCCGCTGGCCGAGCGCATCGCCGCCATCCGCGCGCGCCGCGCCACCGAGCGCGCCCGGGCCGCCGAGCGCGCCCGGAGCCGTCAGGGACGCGTGAGCGTCACGCGCTGACCCTGGTACGCGAGGACGACACCGTCCTCGGCGATGCGCTCGACGACGACCTTGCCGTCGACCGTCTGCCCCTCGACGTACTTCCGGCCGTTCAGGAACACGACGCGGTCCCGGGCGTCGGGCGCCCACACGTGCACCTGGAGCTTCAGGCTCGCGGTCAGCGCCCTGATGTCGGCGCCCTCCGGCGCCGGGGCGGCGGGCTCGACGGGTGACGCCGCGCGTGGAGGCGTGACGCCGGTCGGGGCCCCAGCCGGGGCCGCGGGGGCCGGCGCCGGCGGCGGCTCCGGAGCCTCGGCGACCGAGGCCCGGCGCTCGGGCGGCGCCGCTTCCCGGACGGGCTCGGGGGTCGCGCGCCTGGCCTCCCGCGACGGCCGCGAGGCCGGCATCGCCGCGCTCGGGCCCGCCGTCCGGCGGGCGGGCGGCGGTGGGGTCTGCGGCGTGACCTGGACGACGGGACGCCGGGGTAGCGCCGGCGGCGCGGCGGCGACGCGGGGAGGCTCCACGGCATCCGCGCCCGGAGGCGGCATCATGGCCGCCGTCCCCGGTGCGGGAGTGGACATGGCGGCCGGCGGATGCGCGGGAGAGGGCAGGAACGTCGATCGCGTCGAGAGCCACGCCACGCCGAGCACCGCGAGATTGAGGATGAGCAGGGCGCTGACGATGAGCGGCCAGCGGGGGCCGCGCACGAGCGTTGCCGGACGCCGGACGGACAGTGCCGGGCGCGTCTCGCCCCGGTCCTCGTCCGCGCGCCGCAGTGCTTTCAGGATGTAGGACATCGTCCGTTCACCGGGGGCCGGAGAGCGAGGGCGCCTGCGGGTCCAGGCTGGCGGTGAGCCGCGCGAGCGTCTCCACGCCGACGATCCCGTCGGGATCGAGCGCGTGGCGCCGCTGGAAGGCGACGACGCGCGCGGCCAGCGCCTCGTCGTAGACGTCGGACGCCGGCAGCCCGCCCCCACCCTGCAGCTGATCGAGCCCCTGCCGTAGCCAGACGACGGGGCGGCCGCGGGCGCCGACGGCGAGGAGCTGGGCGCCGAACGCGGGCGGCCGCCAGACCACGGCGAACGTGCCGTCCCAGAACGCGTCCACCTCCGCGCGCGGCACGACGAGGGCGCCATCCTCGAGCTCGAGCGTGACGCGCTCGTCGTCGAGCCGCGTGACGGCCGCGTAGCGCCGACCCCGGTCGGGCAATGTCAGCGTGAGCACCACCGGCAGGTCGAGGCGGCTGACGACTCTCCACGTTCCCCGTCCCTCGAGGCACTGCAGGCCAACCCGCGCGACGGCCTCGCACGGCGCCTCACCACCCGCGGGCACCGGCACGCCCCACAGCGCGAGGACGCGGGCGAAGGCCGGCCAGGGACCGGCCGCCTCGACCGCGGCCTTCAGCGCCGTGACGAGGGTCCGTCGCTCCTGGGTCGCGCTCACCGAGACGGCCGGCGGCTCCGTCGGGGTCGGGACCGTGGTCGGGGTCGGGGCCGGGGCCGCGGTCGGGGCCGGAGCCGCGGTCGCGGGCATCGCCACTGGCGTGCCGGCCGCCTCGCGCGCCGGGCTCGCGCCGGCGAGCATCGCCCGCAGCCGCTGTGGCGCCTGGCTGAGGACGGCGCTCGCCACGCCGGCCGCCAGCAGGATCACCGCGGCCACCGCGGCCGCCCGCCACCGCCGCTCGGCCACTGAGGGCGCCGGCAGCACCTCCCGCGCGGCCCGGCGCACCGTGCGTGCGTCCACCTGGGTCCGGCCCTCGCCGTAGGCTCCGAGCAGGGCGCGGTCGCAGATGATGTTGACGAGGCGCGGGACGCCGCGCGACGCCCGATGCACCGCGCGCAGGGCCCAGCCGTCGAACAGCGGCGTCACGCGCCCCGCCACCCGCAGGCGGTGCAGGACGCAGGCGCGCGTCTCGGCCGCGGTGAACGGCAGCAGGTGATAGCGCGCAGTGATCCGCTGCGCGAGCTGGCGGAGATTGCGGCGCTCGAGGAGGGTCGTGAGCTCGGGCTGCCCGATCAGGATGATCTGCAGCAGCTTGCGGGTCTCGGTCTCGAGGTTGGTGAGGAGCCGGAGCTGCTCGAGCGCCTCCACGCTGAGGTTCTGCGCCTCGTCGACGATCAGCACCGTCCGGCGCCCCTTGCCGTGTGCCTCGAGCAGGCGCCGGTAGAGCGCGTCCACGAGCACCTTGCGCGTCGTCGCGCCCGCCGCGTAGGAAGCCCCCAGCTCGTCGCACACCGTGGCGAGCAGCTCCTCGGGGGTGAGCATCGGGTTCAGGACCAGCGCCACGTCCAGGTCGGGCGGGAGCTGGGCCAGGAGATACCGGCAGAGCGTGGTCTTGCCCGTGCCCACCTCTCCCGTCAGCTGGACGAAGCCTCCGCCTTCGGCCACGCCGTACCGCAGGTGGGCGAGCGCCTCCTCGTGCCGAGGGCTCAGGTAGACGAACCGCGGATCGGGCGCGTTGGCGAACGGCCACTCGGTCAGACCAAAGTGCTGAAGGTACATCGCAACCCCTGCCGCGGAAGTCTACTGCCTGGACCCCGCCCGGAGCCAGCCCTTCGATGGCGCCGGGCGGCATCTTCGGGGATACTGCTGTCCGTGCCGCTCCAGCCCATGATCACCGGCGCCCGCCACATGATCGCCGCCGGCCACTATCTCGCCACCGAGGCGGGCCACGCCGTCCTCCAGGCCGGCGGCAACGCGGTGGACGCGGGCGTGGCGGCCGGTATCGCCCTCGGGGTCGTCCACAGCGACCAGGTGCAGTTCTCCGGGGTGGCGCCGATGGTCATCCACCTGGCCGAGCGCGAGGAGACGGTGACGATCAGCGGGCTGGGCTGGTGGCCGAAGGGTGCCCGGCTCGCCACGCTCCTCGAGGAGCACGGCGGCACGATCCCCCTGGGGATCCTCCGGACCGTCGTCCCCGCCGCCCCCGACGCCTGGATCCTGGCCCTCGAGCGCTACGGCACGATGAGCTTCGGGCAGGTGGCGGGAGCCGCCATCCGCTACGCCCGCGAGGGCTTCACCATGCATCCGGTGATGGCGCACTACATCGCGAAGAACGCGGAGACCTACCGGCGCTGGCCGCAGAACGCCGCGATCTATCTGCCCGGGGGCCGCCCGCCCCGCGAGGGCGAGCTGTTCGTCCAGGCCGACCTGGCCCGCTCGCTGCAGTTCATGGCGGACGAGGAGCGGGCCGCGAGCCGGCGGGGGCGGGCGGCCGGGCTGGCCGCCGCCCGGGACGCCTTCTATCGCGGCGACCTCGCTGCCGCGATGGCGCGTTACCACCGGCAGCAAGGCGGCTGGCTGACCGCGGAGGACCTGGCCGGGTACCGGTCGGAGATCGAGCCTCCCCTGCGCACGACGTTCCGGGGGACCGAGGTCTTGACGTGCGGGCCGTGGTGCCAGGGGCCGGTGCTCCTGCAGATGCTCTCGCTCCTGGAAGGGTTGGACCTGGGCGCGCTCGGCCACAACACGCCCGCCTACGTGCACGTTCTCACCGAGGCGATGAAGCTGGCCTTCGCCGACCGCGACCGCTACTACGGCGATCCGCGGTTCGTGCGCGTGCCGATGGACACGCTGCTCTCGCCGGCCTACGCGGCGGAGCGGCGCGCCCTGCTCCGCGAGGACCGGGCCTGGCCGGAGATGCCGCCTCCCGGCCGCGTGGCCGGCTTCGAGGCCGGGCCCGCGACGAACGGCTGGCCGGCGGCGGCCCCGGCGGCGGTTGCGAGCAGCCCGGCGCTGCCGGGTGACACTTCCTACGTCTGCGTGGTGGACGGCCAGGGCAACGCCTTCTCCGGCACGCCCAGCGACGTCTCGTGGGAGAGTCCCGTCATCCCCGGGCTGGGCTTCTGCCCGTCGTCGCGCGGCTCGCAGTCGTGGGCGGTGCCCGGTCATCCCTCCTGCCTCGCGCCGGGCAAGCGTCCGCGCCTGACGCCCAACCCGGCGCTCGCGCTGCGCCGCGGACAGCTGGTGATGCCTTTCGGCGCGCCGGGCGGCGACCTGCAGCCGCAGGGCATGCTGCAGGCGCTCCTCAACCACCTGGTCTTCGGCATGAGCGTCCAGGAGGCGGTGGAGGCACCACGTTTCGTGACGCACAGCTTCCCGGGGTCGTTCGAGCCGCACCCCTATCACCCGGGGCGCCTCGACCTCGAGCGCGGGCTCGGCGAGGCGACGGGCGCCACGCTGGCCGGGCTCGGTCACGCCGTGCAGTGGCTGCCGGACCTGTCGCTCGGGACCGCCGGCGTCTGCGCGATCGTCGCCGACCGCGAGGCCGGCATCCTCTACGGCGGAGCCGACCCCCGGCGCGCCGCGCGCGCCATGG
>JAICGY010000103.1 GCA_025922915.1 Candidatus Methylomirabilota bacterium
CACTTCGGGGGCAAGGGGTCGGACGCGCACAAGGCCGCCGTGGTCGGCGACACGGTGGGCGACCCCTTCAAGGACACGTCGGGCCCGGCGATGAACATCCTGATCAAGCTGATGTCGGTCGTGGCCCTCGTGCTGGCGCCCCTGTTCCGATAGCGGGGGCCCCCTGCGCGTGGTATATAGTTTAACGTTTAGCCACCGACTCGCTCGGTGTGGCCGGCATTGGCTGGAGGGGGGAGCCGCGTGACCAAGGTGATCGTCGAGCCCGACGAATCCTTCGAGAGCGCCCTCAAGCGCTTCAAGAAGCAGTGCGAGAAGGCCGGGCTCCTGTCGGAATTCAAGAAGAGGCAGCATTACGAGAAGCCGAGCGTTCGGCGCAAGCGCAAGGCCCTGGCCGCCCGCAAGAAGGCAAAGCGTCGGGAGCGGATGTCCGATTAATCCCGGAAGCACTCCGGGCTCGATCGCCGGCGTGCCCGCTCGGCGCGGCGGGGCCCAATGAGGCCAAGGGTGGATCTAGGCCGATCGTGGGACCGGGGCACCGAGTGGGGAGCCGTCCAGTCGCTCCTCGGGGCCGAGGCCCGGACCCCTCTCGGACGCGAGCGGGCCCATGCCGCCGCCCCGCTGACCGACCCCGACGCCGTCGAGGCGGCCCTCGCCCGGACCAGCGAGGCCCGGGCGGCCCTGGCTGCGGAAGGTCCCCCCCCTCTCGATGACCTCCCGGATCCTCGCCCGATCCTGGAGCGCTGCCGCACCGAGGGCGCCGTGCTGGACGGGGCCGAGCTCCTCCGTCTCCTGCCGCTGCTGGACGCCGGTCCCCGGATCACCGCCTGGGGCCGGGCGGCGCGCCCCGTCGCGCCGGCGATCGCGGCCGTCACCGAGACGCTCCCCTCGCTCACCGATCTGCGGGACACGCTCCGGCCGGCCCTGGACGACGACGGCAGCCTCACCGACCGCGCGAGCCCCCGGCTCCGGCAGCTGCGGCAGCAGATCCGCGACCGGCGCCGGCGCGTGGTCGAGTCGCTCGAGCGGCTGATCCAGGCCGAGGGCGACCGGGTCTTCGCCGAGCGCTTCGTGACCATCCGCCACGGGCGGTACGTCGTTCCCGTCAGGAGCGACGCGCGCGCCCGCCTGCGCGGCATCGTGCACGACCGCTCGCAGAGCGGACAGACGGTCTTCCTCGAGCCCGACAGCGTCGTCGAGGCCAACAACGACCTCGTCCAGGCGCTCCGGGAGGAGGAGCAGGAGACGCTCCGGATCCTCGACGCCCTGACCGCCGCCGTGCGCGCCCGGCTGGACCCCCTCGATGCCCTGGTCGAGGCCGTCGCGGACCTCGACTGGCTCTTCGCCCGGGCCCACTTCGCCGAGCGCACCGGGGCGACCGCACCCGTGGTGGACCGGGCGGGGCGTGTCGCGCTGCGGCGGGCGCGGCACCCGCTGCTCCTGGCCCAGGCCTGGCGGGATGCCGGGCGCGAGGTGGTTCCCGTCGACGTCGACCTCTCGCCCGACCGGCCGATCCTGGTCGTCACCGGCCCCAATGCGGGTGGCAAGACGATCGCCCTCAAGACCCTGGCGCTCGCCGCCCTCCTCGCCCAGACGGGCTGCCACGTGCCGGCCGCCGAGGGCTCGCGCCTGCCCGTCTTCGGCCGGCTCTTCGCGATCGTGGGCGACGACCAGTCGGTGGCCGAGAACCTCTCCACCTTCTCGGCGTTCGTCAAGCAGGTGCGGGAGGTCCTCGAGGAGGCCGACGCCCGCTCGCTCGTGCTGCTCGACGAGCTCGGGGCGGGCACGGATCCCGACGAGGGCGCCGCCCTCGCCCAGGCGATCCTCGAGACGCTGGCCGACCGCGGCGCCCTCGTCGTGGCCACCACGCACCTGGAGCCGCTGCGCGGCTTCGCCTCCTCCGAGCCGCGCGCCCGCAACGCCTCGGTCGAGTTCGACACGGCGACCCTGGCCCCGACCTTCCGCCTGCGCTACGACGTGCCCGGCCAGAGCTACGCGCTCGCGATCGCGGGCCGCCTGGGTCTGTCGCCCGAGCTCATCGCGCGGGCGGAGACGCACCGCTCGACCGACGCCGCGCGGGTGAGCCAGCTCCTCGCCTGGCTCGACGAGGCCAGCCGCTGCGAGGCCGAGCGGACGCTGGCGATCGAGCGCCGCGAGAGCGAGGCGGCCGCGCGGCTCGCCGCCGCCCGGGAGGCGCAGGCGGCCGCCGAGCGGCGCGCGCGCGACGTGGTGGAGCGGGCGCGGGCGGAGGCGAGCGGCCTGCTCACCGACGTGCGCCGGGCGGTGGCCGCCGAGTGGGAGCGGCTCAAGCGCCCCTCGCGTTCGCGCGAGGGGCTCGCGCAGAGCCGACAGCGGCTGCGCGAGGTCACCGCCCGCATCGCCCCGCCGCCCGTCCCCGCCCCCGACCACGATCCCGCGAGCCTCGCCCCCGGCGTCACGGTCACCGCACCGCACCTCGGCCTCCGCGGCGAGCTCGTGGCGATCACCGGCGACTCCGCCACGGTGCGGGCGGGCGCCGTCACCGTGCGCGTCCCCGTCTCCGCCCTGCGGCCGCTCGACCCCGCGGCGGCCCCCGAGGGGGCGGCCGCGCCGCCGGCCGGCAACGGCTGGCGCTCGAAGCGGGGGACCGGCGCCGGGCGCAGCGCCGCCGACCGGGACCGGTCCGGTCCCGGCGGGGAGACCGGGCGGGCGATCCCGGGAGAGCTGATGCTGATCGGGCGCACCACCGACGAGGCCTGCGGGCTCGTCGAGAAGTACCTGGACGACGCCTTCATGGCCGGCCTGCCGCGCGTGCGACTGGTCCACGGCAAGGGCACGGGCGCGCTCCGCAAGGCCGTCCGCGGCCTGCTCGCCGATCACCCGCTGGTCGAGTCGTTCCGCGACGGAGAGCCGGTCGAGGGCGGCACCGGGGCCACCGTGGCCGCGCTCAGGATGTCCTGATGCCGAGCTATGCCCCCGCCCTCCTCGACGAGATCCGCGCCGCCGTGGACATCGTCGAGCTCGTGGGCCGCGTCGTGAATCTCCGGAAGGCCGGCCAGAGCTACAAGGGTCTCTGCCCCTTCCACGCCGAGAAGACGCCCTCGTTCATCGTCAACCCCCGCCGGGGGATCTTCCACTGCTTCGGCTGCGGCGTGGGCGGCGATGCCTTCGCCTTCCTCATGCGCCAGGACCGGCTGTCGTTCCCGGAGGCGGTGCGCATGCTCGGGCGGCAGGCGGGCGTCGCGCTCCCCGAGGAGCGCGGTCCGCGCGAGGGCGAGTCCGGCCGCGAGGAGCTCCTGCGCGTCATGGAGCTCGCGGCCGCCTTCTACGTCGCGGCCCTGTGGACGCCCGCGGGCGAGGCCGCCCGCCGGTATCTCGCCGGGCGGGGCATCGCGGAGGAGACGGCCCGCCGCTTCGGCCTCGGCTGGGCGCCCGAGGGCTGGGACCGCCTGCGCGACGCGATGCGGGCCGCCGGTGTGGGCGAGGACACCCTGGTCGCGGCCGGTCTCGCCGTGCCGCGCGAGGGACGGCCGGGCGTGTACGACCGGTTCCGGGGGCGGCTCCTCTTCGCGATCCGCGACGGTCAGGGGCGAGTGGTCGCCTTCGGCGGGCGCGCCCTCGGCGACGAGCAGCCGAAGTACCTGAACTCGCCGGAGACCCCCCTCTACACCAAGGGCAACCTTCTCTACGGCGCCGACCTCGCGCGCGAGGCCATGCGCGCCCGCAACCGGGCACTGCTCGTCGAGGGCTACGTCGACTGCCTGATGGCTCACCAGCACGGTTTCACCGAGACCGTCGCCGCCCTCGGCACGGCCTTCACCGCGCAGCAGCTCGGCGTGCTGCGCCGACACTGCGACGAGGTGATCACCTTCTTCGACGCCGACGCCGCCGGCCAGAAGGCGGCCGCGCGCGCCGAGGAGCTGCTGGAGCCGAGCGGGGCCGGCCTGGCCTGGGGCGTCAACCGGACCGGCGCGCTCGACGCCCCGGGTGCCCTGCGCGTCAAGGTCGCGCTCCTGCCCGCGGGCCACGACCCCGACACCTTCCTGCGCGCCGAGGGCGCCGCCGCCTTCGAGGAGCGGGTGGCCGCGGCGCGCAGCCTGCTGGGCTATGCGCTCGACCGCGCGATCGCCGACGGCGGCGCGGCGGCCGCCGGCTCGCGCGGCCGGGCCAGCGCGTTCGCCCGGGTGGCCCTGATGCTGGCCAAGGTCGCCGACGCCCAGGAGGCAGCCGCCCTCTCCCGGGAGGCGGCCGTGAAGCTCGGCGTCGACCCGACGCAGCTCTGGATCGAGGCCCAGCGGCTGGCCGGCGCCCTCCGGCGGCCCGTGCCCGTCGCCGGCCGGGCGACGTCGCAGGTGACCCCGTCCGGCGTGGAGCGCGACCTGGTGGGGCTGCTCCTCGCCTCGGCGGAGGCCCGGGCGGCCCTGCTACCGCTGCTGGAGCCCACGGAGGTGGGGCACGTGCCGCTCCGCGAGGTGGTCGTCGCCCTCACCCGGACCCCCGACGTGCTGCCGGAGCGTCTGCTCGCGGAGCTGCCCTCCGACGAGGCGCGCCACGCCCTGTCCGCCCTGCTCGTCGACGAGCGGCCAGCGACCGACGATCGGGCGAGCATCGAACAGTTCCGCCGCCGGCTGGAGCGGGCCCAGGGCCTCCGGCGGCTCCGCGAGGCCAGCCGGGCCGTCGCCGAGGCGCAGGCCGCCGGCAGCGGCGCTCCGGTCGACGACGCCCTTCGCTCGCTCGCGCGCGAGGGCAAGGAGGTCTACGGCCTGTCCCGCGCCTCCGCCCAGCGGGAGCCCCCGTCCCCCGAGGATCTGCAAGGAGTTCGCACGCATGATTGAAGAGACGAAGCTGGGAGAGCTGGACCGCCTGATCTCGATGGGCAAGCAGAAGGGCTTCCTCACGTACGACGAGGTGAACGATGCCCTGCCCTCGGACATCGTGTCGCTCGACCAGCTCGACGACATCATGATGATGTTCGGCTCGCTGGACATCGAGGTGGTGGACTCCGCCAAGGCCGGGCGGCTGCCGTCGGAGGTCCAGCGGGCGGCGCCCGCGGTCGTCGACGAGGACGACGACGGGGGGCCGGATCCCATCGACCTCACCCCGGGCCCCGTCGGCCGGACCGAGGACCCCGTCCGCCTCTACCTCCGCGAGATGGGGCGCGTGTCGCTCCTGACGCGCGAGGGCGAGATCGCCCTCGCCAAGCGCATCGAGGAGGGCAAGAACCAGGTCACGAGCGCCATCCTGTCCACCAACCTGGCGCTCGAGCGCTTCCGCGAGCTGCGCGAGCTGCTGCGCGAGGGCGAGATCTCCGTCAAGGAGGTCGTCGACGTCAACGAGGAGGAGTTCAGCGAGGAGAAGGAGGCGGACCTGACCCGGCAGGTGGTGAACGCCTTCGGCGGCGTCGACCGGCTCCTGCGCGAGCGCGACCGGTTCGTGGCCAAGGCGAGGCAGCTCCGCGCCCGGGTCGGCGCCCGGGCGCGGCGGCGGGCGCCGGGGGCGAAGGAGCCGGCGTGGCGGAAGCTCGAGACCCAGGCGCAGCAGCGCCAGCAGAAGGTGCTCGAGAAGCTTCGCGCCCTGAACATCGGCAACCAGATCATCGACAAGGAAGACGTCGACGCCGCCAAGCGCGGCCTCGTGCAGCGGCTGCGGGACCTGCTCGACGACATCGAGCGGGCCGAGCGCGTGATCTCGCTCTGGACGAACGGGCGGCGCCCGTCCCCGGAGGAGGTGCAGAACCTCATCTACGTGTCCTTCCGCGACCCGGCCATCGGCCAGACCAACGGCGTCGGCGACCTCCACCTCAAGGCGGCCAAGAAGTTCACGAGCCCCAAGCAGCAGCAGACGTGGGTCGCCCAGCAGGAGATCAAGGCCGCCGAGGCCCGCGCCAACGCCCGCGCCGACGAGATCAAGCGCGTGATGACGGTGATCCGCGAGGGGCAGCGCAAGGCGGCGCAGGCCAAGAAGGAGATGGTCGAGGCCAACCTGCGGCTCGTGATCTCCATCGCCAAGAAGTACACGAACCGCGGCCTGCAGTTCCTGGACCTGATCCAGGAAGGCAACATCGGCCTCATGAAGGCCGTGGACAAGTTCGAGTACCGTCGCGGCTACAAGTTCTCGACCTACGCCACCTGGTGGATCCGGCAGGCCATCACGCGGGCCATCGCCGACCAGGCCCGGACCATCCGGATCCCCGTGCACATGATCGAGACGATCAACAAGCTCATCCGCACCTCCCGCCAGCTCGTCCAGGAGCTCGGGCGCGAGCCCACCCCGGAGGAGATCGGCCTGCGGATGGAGGTGCCCGTCGACAAGGTCCGCAAGGTGCTCAAGATCGCGCAGGAGCCCATCTCGCTCGAGACGCCCATCGGCGAGGAGGAGGACAGCCACCTGGGAGACTTCATCGAGGACAAGCAGGTGGTGTCCCCGGTGGAGTCGATCATCGGCCTGTCCCTGCGCGAGCAGACGAACAGGGTGCTGAGCAGCCTGACGCCGCGGGAGGAGAAGGTCCTCCGGCTGCGGTTCGGCCTCTCCGACGGCTGCGAGCACACGCTCGAGGAGGTCGGCCAGGACTTCGCGGTCACCCGCGAGCGGATCCGGCAGATCGAGGCGAAAGCGCTGCGCAAGCTCCGGCACCCGTCGCGCTCCAAGAAGCTCCGCAGCTTCCTGGAGTCCTGAGCGGGGGACCGGCGCGGGATGATGACGACGACGACACGGGCCCATAGCTCAATGGCAGAGCAGCCGGCTCATAACCGGTCCTGTCCTGGTTCGAGTCCGGGTGGGCCCACCACCACCGCAACGGAGACCACGTGGACGCACAGCTCCAGACGCTCATAGACCTCCAGGCGTTCGATGCCCGCATCGCCGCCCTCGACGCCGAGGCGGCCCGGCTGCCGCGCCAGATCGAGGCGCTCCACGCCTCGCTGGCCGAGGCCCGGAAGACCGCGGAGACGGTGAAGGCGCGCGTGGACGTCACGCGCAAGGAGCTCCGTCTCAAGGAGAAGGACCTCGAGGCCATCGCGGCCAAGCGGGCGAAGCTGGAAGCGCGGCTGTGGGAGGTCAAGACCAACAAGGAGTACTCCGCGGCGCTCCTCGAGATCGAGGAGTCCAAGCAGGAGAAGGCGAAGACCGAGGAGGAGATCCTCGCCCTGATGGAGCTGCAGGAGCGGCTCGGCGCCGAGGTGCGGGAGGCCGAGGCCCGCTTCACCACCCGGGAGGAGCAGGCCCGGCACGACGAGGGGGTCCTCCGGAAGAAGCTGGGCGAGGTCGAGCAGGAGCTCGCCGTCGTCCGCGCCGAGCGGGCGAGCCGCGCCCGCGACCTGTCGCCCGGGCTCCTCAACGACTACGACCGCGTCATCCGCGCCCGGAACGGGGTGGCGGTGGTGTCGGTGACGGCGGCGGCCATCTGCGGCGGGTGCCGGGTCACCATCCGCCCCCAGGCGCTGCAGGAGCTCCGGGCGGCGACCTCGCCGATGCGCTGCGAGAGCTGCGGCCGCTACCTCTACTGGCAGGACTAGGGCGCGCCCTGGCGCCCGGCATGCGCACGCGCCGTCCAGGCGTCGCGCGGCGGCGCCGCGCGCCCCGCGTGTCGCGGTGAGCCCCCCCGACGTCGTCCTCTACACCGACGGCGCGTGCTCCGGCAACCCGGGGCCCGGCGGCTGGGCCGCCATCATCCAGGAGGGCGGGGTCGAGCGCGTGGTCAGCGGGGCCGAGCCGCGCACGACGAACCAGCGCATGGAGCTCCGCGCGGCCATCGAGGGGCTCGCCGCCGTGCCGGGCCGCCGCCGCGTGCACGTCTACACCGACAGCGCCTACGTGATGAACTGCTTCGAGCAGCGGTGGTGGGAGCGGTGGGAGCGCAACGGCTGGATCGGCTCGAGCAAGCAGCCGGTCTCCAACCGCGACCTCTGGGAGCGGCTGCTCGCCGAGACCCGCCGGCACGACGTCGTCTGGCACAAGGTCCGCGGGCACAGTGGCGATCCGATGAACGATCGCGTCGACGCGCTGGCGCGCGGCGCCATCGCCACCCTCGGCCCTCCGGGGTAGCGGGTGCTCCACGTCGTCAACGGCGACGGCACGGCCTGCGTCCTGGCCGGGGCCGGCCTGCCCGGCAACGTCCTCGTCTGGCGGGACATCCTGGTGGAGGGGCCCGTCGCTCTCAGCCCCGGGCCCCCGGCCGACGCCCGCGCCCGGTGGCTCGAGGCGCGGCTCCACATCGAGGCGGCGGCGTACGCGCGGCAGGCGCGCGCCCAGTGGGACGGCCTGCGCAGGGGTCAGGCGCACGACGAGGTGGTGCTGTGGTTCGAGCAGGATCACCTCTGCGCGGGCAACCTCTGGGCGATCCTCGCCTGGCTCGGCGAGCACGGCGCGCCCCCGCGCCTGTCGCTGATCTACCCCTCGCTCGACGAGGTCCCCGGTCTGGGCATCGTCGACGCCGCCCGCCTGGGCGGGCTGTTCCCCGCGCGGGTGCCGCTGGCGCCCGAGGCGCTCGCCGCCGGCCGGATGGCCTGGGCCGCCTACGCGAGCGCTGACCCGTCGGCCGGGTCAGCCGTGTCGGCCGCGGCGCTCCCCTTCGTGGCCGAGGCCTTCCGCTGCCACCACGGGCGCTTCCCCTCGGTCGCCAGCGGCCTGAGCGAGGTCGAGCAGGCGGTGCTCGGGGCGCTGGCCGAGGAGCCGCGCCACTTCGACGCGCTGTTCCGCGTGCTGCAGGCCCAGCCGGGGATCCGGCGTCACGGGATGGGCGACGTGCAGCTCGCGGCCCGCGTGCGCGACCTGGGACCCCTCGTCGCCCTCGACGGCCCCGCGGTCAGCGCGGCCCGCCTCAGCCCGACACGCCTCGGCCTGGACGTGCTCGAGGGCCGGCGCGATGCGCTCGAGGCCCGGCCCCTCGACGACTGGCTGGGTGGCGTGCGACTGACGGGCAACCGGCCCGGGTGGCGATGGAACGGCGCCCGCGAGCGCCTCGTGCGCGCCTGAGAGCCCCTTCAGGCGCCGAGGTCCCGGCCGAGCACAGGGAAGGACGGCGGCGCCATCGCGTCGGCGGTGAGCTTCTCGGGATGCCATTCCGCCACGCTGGCCCAGAGCCGCTCGGCCTCCTGCTGGGCGGCGGCCAGCAGCGCCGCCTGGTCCACGGCCAGGACGCGCCCCGACTCCACGACCATCCGGCCGTCGACGAACACGTGCTCGACGTCGTCGACCGTCCCGCAGTTGACGAGCGCCTTCACGGGATCCCGGTAGGGCCCCACGCGGAGATTCCGGAGATCGACGACGACGACGTCCGCCTTCGCGCCCGGGCAGAGACGGCCGAGGTCGTCGCGCCGGAGGGCCCGCGCGCCGCCCAGGGTGGCGGCCGTGAACACGTCGGCCGCCGTCGCCACCGTGAAGTCGTGCTCGACGACCTTGCAGAGCAGCGAGGCCCACCGCATCTCGCTGATCAGGTCGCGGGGGTAGGTGTCGGTCCCCAGCCCGAGGTTGATCCCGGCCGCGCGGTAGCGGTGGAACGACTCCAGGGCGTTGCCCCGGCGCGCGAAGACCAGGGGGCAGTGGGCCACGGAGGCGCCCGAGCGGGCGAGAATCTCGAGATCACGGCCGGCGGGCAGGGCCGCGAGGTGATGGGCGGTCGAGATGATGCAGTGGCCGACGACGGCGTCGGGGCCCAGCACGCCGGTGTCCGCCAGCAGCTCCACCGGCGTGCGCCCGTGGCGGCGGAGGATCTCGTGGAACTCGAGGAGGTTCTGCCCGGCGTGGATCTGGATGCCGACGCCGAGCTCGTCGGCGGCCTGCCGGGTCGCGCGCAACAGGGCCGGGCTGCACGTGTCGATCTGGTAGGGATAGAGCATCCCGCGGAGGCGGCCCTGGTACGCCCCGTCGTGGGCCCGGACGAACGCGCGCGCCCGCTCCAGCCCCCGGCGCCCCTCGTCCTCGTCCCACTCGTAGGCGAGCCCCTCGCCCGCGCTCACGTACGCGCCCGACTTGTAGGCGGGCCCGAGGTAGGCGCGCAGCCCGAGCTCGCCGACGACCGGCGCCAGCGTGTCGCTGCGCGCGCCGATCTCCACGACCGTCGTGCAGCCGCCCCGCAGCATCTCGACGAGGGCGAGCCGCCCTCCGATCGCGAGGTCCTCCCTGGCCTGGATCGCACGGGCGCCGCGCGTCGTGACCGTGTAGTTGAGGAACCCGGCCTGGAAGTAGTCCCGCCGGCCGACGTCGGCGATCAGCCGGCCGCCCGCCTCGGTGCCGGCGTGGCAGTGCAGGTTGATCAGCCCCGGGATGACGAGCCGCCCGGACCCGTCGACCTGCCGGTCGACGACGCCCGGGAACCGGCGGCCCACGAACAGGACCCGGTCGTCCTCCAGCACGATCGCCCCGTCCCGGAGGAGGCGGTGGCCGCCCTCGTCGAACGCGAGAACATCGCCGCCCTGGATCAGCGTGCGCACGGGTGGCCTCCTCGAGCCCGCGGGCGTCGGGCGCCCGCGCGGCGCCGCCTACTCTACCGCGCCGCGGGCGGCGGCGCCGCGGGTACACCGAGGGGGTATACTGGGTGGGCGCTTCGGAGACGGCCGGGCGATCGCCGGTCGCGGCAACGCGGCGGGAGGAAAGTCCGGGCTCCACAGGGCAGGGTGCTGGGTAACGCCCAGGGGGGGAAACCCCACGGACAGTGCCACAGAGAAGAGACCGCCGCGCGCCCGGCTTGCCGGACGAGCGGTAAGGGTGAAACGGTGAGGTAAGAGCTCACCAGCGGCGCGGGTGACCGCACCGGCTCGGCAAACCCCACCCGGAGCAAGGCCGAATAGGAGAGCCATCGGGCTGCCCGCCCGCGCTCTCGGGTCAGGCCGCTCGAGACGCCGGGCAACCGGCGTCCTAGAGAAATGATCGCCGCCCGGGTCGAGAGGCCCGGGGCACAGAACCCGGCTTACAGGCCGTCTCCGAGGCGCACTTCCCGTTCTCGCACACCAGATCGAGCACCTTCCGGATCACGCCGATGTCTTCCCCGCCCCGGCCGTCTCAGCAACGCTCGGATGCGCGCGATGTGCGAAGCGATCGAGAGCGCTGTTGGCGCGGGTACGCGTGGAAGAAGGCGAGGCCGCAGGGTGTCACTCGTCGAGTATCGACATGTCAGGATGACATGGGCACCGAGGTTCGTCGCTGCGGAGCTCGTTCTTCCGCGCGCTTTCCGCTCATCGGGCCCTGGCAGACGAGATGCAGATCCGCCCCGAGCCGTCGAGACTCGTCCCAGGAGGCTACCGTGAGACTCATGCGCGGGTTGCTCGCATTGCTGACCTGTGTCGCCTTCAGTGGCTGCGTGGTACGAGGACCGGAGATCAGGGTGAAGCCCCCGGTCGAGATCAAGGCGGAACGTGAGGGCAAGTTCTGCCCGCCCGGCCAGGCGAAGAAGGGTAATTGCTGACGACCGTACCGTCACGAACAGACACAAGGGGCCTGGTTCCGGCCTGAACTCGGATCCGCGGCAGCCCGACCAGGACTCCGTCGACGCTGCTTCCGGGCGCGCTTCCCTCTCACGCGGGCCGCCGGGTACCATCCGGCCACTTCATGCGGCCGCCCAGGTC
>JAICGY010000104.1 GCA_025922915.1 Candidatus Methylomirabilota bacterium
GGACGCCGGTGACCGCCATTCGCGTGCGCGATCTCCAGAAGCGCTACGGCACGCTCGAGGCGGTCGCCGGAATCACCTTCGACGTCGACGAGGGCGAGATCTTCGGTCTCATCGGGCCCGACGGCGCCGGCAAGACGTCCACGCTCCAGATCCTGGCCGGCGTGCTGGAGGCGACGGACGGTGTGGTGGAAATCTTCGGGCGATCGGCGCGCGACGCGCGGTCGCAAACGGGCTACCTCACGCAGGCGTTCAGCCTGTATCCCGACCTGACGGTGTGGGAGAACCTCCGCTACGCCGGCGACCTGCGCCGGGTCCCGCCCGGCGACATCGCCGAGCGCGGGCAGCGCTATCTCGAGATGTTCGACCTCGATCGCTTCGGGGACCGCCTCGCCGGACGGCTGAGCGGAGGCATGAAGCAGAAGCTCTCGCTGGCCTGCGCCCTGGTGTCCCAGCCGCGCGTCCTCCTGCTCGACGAGCCCACCACCGGCGTCGATCCGGTCTCACGGCGCGAATTCTGGGACACCCTGGCCCACCTCGCGGCCGGTGGCCTGACCATCCTGATCGCGACGCCGTATCTCGACGAGGCGGAACGCTGCGGTCGGGTCGCGCTCGCGCACAAGGGCGAGCTGCGCCAAGTCGGGACGCCGCGCGAGCTGCGGGCCAGCCTGGCCGCGAGGCGACTCGAGATCCACACGGACCAGCTCGGCACGGCCGACCGCGTCCTCGCGGGGATCGCCGCCCCCGACGGTGACGTCGTGGACGTGCAGCGGTTCGGCGACCGCCTCGACCTTCTCGCGCGCGATCCCGAGGACGCGCGGCGCCTCGTCGAGCGCGAACTCGCCCGCGCAGGCGTGGAGGTGGGCGAGATTCGCGTGGACGAGCCGAGCCTCGAGAACGTGTTCGTGGCGAGCCTGCGCGCGCTGGGTCAGGAGCCGAAGCCGCCGCCCTTCCCCGCGCGAGCGGATCACGCCAGCCTGCGCGGGCGGCTCGCCATCGGGGCAGAGGGCCTGACCAAGCAGTTCGGCTCGTTCACCGCCGTGAAGGACCTGAGCCTGCAGATCCGGTACGGCGAGATCTACGGCCTCCTCGGCGCCAACGGCGCCGGCAAGACGACCACGATCAAGATGCTCTGTGGCCTGGTCGAGCCCACCGGGGGCGTGATCGAGCTGGCCGGGCGGCGCGGGGACGTGCGCGCGAGCGACGTCCGCCAGCGAATCGGGTACATGTCGCAGAAGTTCTCCCTGTACGACGATCTGAGCATCCGCGAGAATCTCGAGTTCTTCGCCGGTGTCTATGGCGTGCCGGAGCGCGAGCGCGAGGAGAAGGCGCGCTGGGTCCTTTCGTTCGCCGGGCTCGAGGGGCAGCAGGACGCGATCACCGGCCGCCTGCCCGGCGGGTGGAAGCAGCGCGTCGCCTTCGGGGCGGCCATCACGCACGAGCCGAGCGTGCTCTTTCTCGACGAGCCGACGTCGGGCGTGGATCCGCTCGCCCGTCGAGCGTTCTGGCGGATGATCAACGAGCTCGCCGACGGCGGCACCGCGCTCCTGGTGACCACGCACTACCTCGAGGAGTCGGAGCAGTGCAACCGGCTGGGGATCATGGCCGCCGGCGAGCTGGTGGCGGAAGGCAGCCCGAGCGCCATCAAGCGCGAGCAGCCCGGCCATCTCCTCGAGCTCGTCGTCGATCAGCCGCAGCGCGCGGCCGACGTCCTCAAGGGCACCGCCGAGCGCTGGCGGGTGTCGCTGTTCGGGGCCCGGGTCCACGTGATCACCGAGGACGACGTCGACGCCGCCCGGAAGGCGACCATCGGCACGCTGGAGACCGAGGGCGTCCGCGTTCTGGACGCGCGCGAGGCGCGGTTCTCGCTGGAGGACGTGTTCATCACCGTGGTCGAGAAGGCCCGCGCGCGCGCCCGGGCGGCGAGCACCCGCTGAGGAGCGACGTCCATCAGACGGATCGTCGCGCAGACCCGCAAGGAACTGACCCAGATCGTACGCGACTGGCGCACGCTGGCGCTGGCGCTCGTGCTGCCGCTGGTCCTGCTGGTGCTCCTCAGTGCGGGCCTCTCGCTGCGCGTCGATGACCTGCCGATCGTGGTGCAGGACTTCAGCGCGTCGCCGGCCTCGCGCGAGTTCGTGGACGCATTCGGGACGTCCCGGAGCCTCCGCGTCGTGGCGTGGCCCGTGAACGGGCCGCCGGAGGACGCGCTGAGGGCCGGCGTGGCCCGGGCGGTGTTGATCATCCCCGCCCACTTCGCTCGGGACATCGCACGCGGGATCGACACGGCCGTGCAGCTCCTCGTCGACGCCTCCGACGCCAACACCGCGAAGCTCACTGCCGGGTACGCGGGACAGATCACCCGCGCCTACAACCAGCGGGCGGCGACCGACGAGCGGCCCCGCGCCGGCGTCCACGCCGCCATCCGGCTCTGGTACAACCCCGGGCTCTCGTCGAAGAAGTTTTACGGGCCCGGGATCTTCGTGCTCGGCATCTCGATGTTCCCTCCGCTCCTCGCCGCCCTGGCCATGGCGCGGGAGAGCGAACAGAAGACGATCCTCCAGGTCTACGTCTCCAGCATCTCCGCGCACGAGTTCCTGCTCGGAAAGATCCTGGCCTTCACCGCGGTGGCGCTCGCAGAGTGCGTGCTGATGCTCATCGCGCTGTTCACCTACTTCGAGCTGCGCTTCGCCGGCGACCCCACGCCCTTCATCGCGGCGACCCTCCTCTACGCGTTCTGCGTGGCCTCGTTCGGCACGATGGTGGGCGGGACGATTCCGAGCCAGGTGGGCGCCATGCAGGCGGTCGCGCTGGGCGGCTTCCTCCTCGTCTTCCTCCTGTCGGGACTGATCTTCCCCGTCGAGAACATCCCGGCCGCTCTGCGCTGGATCTCCAACTTCATCTGGGGTCGTTACTACATCGAGATCGTGCGCGACGCGCTGCTGCAGGGCGGCGGGTGGCCGGCGGTGTGGCCGAAGGTCGCCATCATCGCCATCATCGGCGCGATCTTCTACACCGTGGCCTGGCGCGGCATGCGCCGCATGCAACTCGAGAGCTGAGCCGTGTCGCCGACCCTCCAGCGGCTGCGGGCGCTCATCGTCAAGGAGTTCGGCCAGATCCGCCGCGATCGTCGCCTGGTGATGTCGTTGATCGTGCCGCCGGTCCTGCAGCTGACCCTCTTCGGCTTCGCGTTGAGCGCGACGGTGTCGAACCTCCGTCTGGGCGTGGTCGACGAGAGCCAGACGCCGGAGAGTCGAGAACTGGTGGCGACGCTGACGCAGAGTCGCAGCTTCCGCCTGGGCGGGTACTACCCGACGGCCGACCACCTCGGAACGGCCATCAGCGAGGCAAAGCTCGACGCGGGCGTGGTCATTCCATACCAGTACGCGCGGGACCTCCAGCGCGGGCGCACGACCACCGTGCAGTTTCTCTTGAACGCCACGAACGCCAATACCGCCACCATCGGACAGGCGTACGCCGAAGGCGTCCTCGCGAACTACAACGCGACGCTCCGACGGGCCGGGGTGACGGCCAGCGTGGAAGACCTCGCGTCCGGCCCGGCGCGCCGCCGGGCCGAGGTCCACCTGATGCCGGCCTTCCTGTACAACCCCGGCCTGGTGGATTCGTGGTTCGTCGCCACCGGCGTGTTCGGTCTTCTTCTGATCCTGAACAGCTCGCTGATCTCGTCGGCGGCCATGGTGCGGGAGCGCGAGACGGGCACGATCGAGCAGCTCCTCATGTCGCCCGCGAGCACCGGCGAGATCATCGTCGCCAAGATCGCGCCCCTCTTCGTGCTGCTGTGCCTGATGATGCTGCTGGCCGTCGCCGTGCTGAAAGCCGTCTTCCGCGTGCCGTTCCATGGAAGCCTGCTCTTCGTGCTGTTCGGGGGCGTGCTGTGCATCCTCTCCGGCATCAGCCTCGGCACGGTGATCGCGACGCTCAGCCGTTCGGCGCAGCAGGCGCAGCTGACCGCCTTCTTCATCAACCCGCCGCTGTCGTCGCTGTCAGGCGCGCTGAACCCGGTGGAAGCGATGCCCGCCTGGCTACAGCCGCTCACCGTGCTCAACCCGATCCATCACTTCGCCACCATCGTCCGCGGCTCCATGCTCAAGGGCACCGGGCTCGCGACGCTGTGGCCCAATGTCCTCGCTTTGCTGATCTTCACCCTCGTGCTCGTCCTGCTCAGCATCTGGCGCTTCCGCAAGCAGCTGAGCTGAGTGCGTCTCGCCGACCGTCCGTCGCGTCATGGCTGCGACGTGGCCCGGACCCGCCGGATGGTCGGGAGCGGGCGGGTGAAGTCCGCGCAACACGGGCAGACGAGCAGCTCAGAGGGCGACCGTGCGAAAGCCTGCCCAGATGTTCCGGCGGTGGCGCATGTAGAAGTTTCGCCAGGTGCTGCGGATGAGGCGCGAGCGCGTCGTCCACGCTCCGCCGCGCAGGACCTTCTTGTGGCCGAAGTACGGCGCCGAGTACTCCGCGTACGGGTCGCAGACGAATCCGGGATAGGGCACGAACGTGCTGTCCACCCACTCCCAGACGTTCCCTATCATCTGCCGACACCCGACGGGGCTGTCGCCCTCCGGGAGGGCGCGCACGTCGATCGTCCCCCCCGCGCGGTAGTCCAGGCAGGCGTGCGCCGGCGCCGGCGGGTCGTCCCCCCACGGAAAGCGGCGCTTATCACCCGTCACGACGTCGAACGTGGCCGCCATCTCCCACTCGGCCTCCGTGGGCAGCCGACGCCCGGCCCACCGGCAATATGCCTCCGCCTCGTACCAGTTCACGTGCGCCACCGGGTGCCACGGCGCCAGCGGGACCACCTCGTGAAAGCGGCGCTCGTACCACCGCCCGTCGCCCGCCCGGCACCAGAATAGCGGTTGCCCGGCGCCCTCGCGGCGCCGCCACTCCCAGCCCCGACGGCTCCAGCACTCCCGGCGGCGGTAGCCGTCATCGTCGACGAAGCGCTGGAACTCCGCGTTCGTGACGGGCGTCGAGGCGATGTGGAAGGGCGCGACCTCGACCGGATGCGCCCACTTCTCGTTGTCGAAGACAAACGGCTCGTCGGCGTCGGCGCCGAGCAGAAACGTGCCCCCCGGCACGCGCACGTCGTGCGGCCGGTACGCGGCATCCACGGGCGGCGCCGCCCTCACCGTATCGAGGGTGATCAGCGCCGGCCGCCGATAGCCTTGGGTCTGGAGGATCAGCGTGAGATTCTCGGCGTGCATGTCCTCGTGCAGCGTGGCCAGGGCGTAGAAGTACGCGTCCTCCGCGGTCGGCTCGCGCGACCCCAGCCGATCGACCGTGCGCCGGAGGACCTCGGCGATGTACCGCAGGCTCTCTGCCCGCGAGGGATAGGCGTGATCCCAGCGGCGGGTGTAGGAGACGTGGAACGCATCGTAGATGCCGTCCGACCGCGGCAGCAGCGTGGCGGCGCCGTCCAGATGTCGGAGAATCCAGAATTCCTGGAACCAGCCGACGTGGCCCATCTCCCACAGCGGCGGCTCGATGAAGTGTCCGCGCTGCCCCAGCAGCTGCTCATCGCTGAGCCCGTCGAGCAGTGCCAGCTCCACTGCACGGGCGTCGAGGAGGTCCCCGACGAGAGACGCTGACGTGGCGACCTGAACGCGCCTCCCCACGGCCGCTCAGCCTTTCCGGTTCTTCGGCCAGAGCTGCAGCACCTGTCTCAGGATCGCGAACTCGCCGAGATGGTAAGCGTTGTGGTCGAGCGCCAGATACGCGCAGCGGAAGACGGATTTGTTGTTGGCGAACGGCACCGGCGCGAAGATGTCGACGCGCGGATCGGCGAGCATCGCGTCCATCCGGTCGAGGTCCTCCTTGATCGCCGCGATCGTCCTCTCCCATCCGGCGGCGTCCGTCGTGGCGTCCGGCGCGGGCCAGTAACCATCGGGCCACGACGGGGACACGTGCTCGGGATTCTGCACGTACTCCAGCAGGTCGCTCTGCGCGATGCGGATGTGCTCGAGGATGTGCCAGAAGCTGAACGTCACGTTCGGCGCCTTGTCGTTGATGTGCTTCACCGGAAAGTCGGCGACGGCCTCGTCGAGCCCCATGTATGCGGCTTCCTGGGTGAACACCTCGCGGATCAACGCTTTGGGATCGCGCCTGGCGGCCATCGGGTCTCTCCTCGATGTGTGGCGGATGACTCGATCACGAGCTCTTCAGCGCGCTCGACGGAACGCGCGGGCGTGCGTCGACGGCCCGCGACACATGATAAGCCCGCCCGGCGGTTCGCTTCTCCGGGCCGGCAGCTGGTCGTCGACCAGCCGCGGTCATCCTCTCGACGCGCACTCAGGGGAGCCCGGCGGCGCCGGCGGCCGCGGCTCAATAGACTTCAAATATGGCCCCAGCGGAACGGCAAGTTCAGGCTGAGGCGGAAGGCGATCACGATGGCCGAGTTCCTCGCGAAATGACCGTAGATCTGGCCGCCGAGGGTCACAAATCGGGGAAATCCCGCCCTCGTCCCTTCATGTGCTCCGCGCCTGAGGGATTTCGCACACAGAGGATCGTGTCCGGTCCCGTCCCTCAGGCGAGGATCGACTCGGTTTGGAAACCCAACGAGGTGACGACGCGCGTCGTAACGTCTCGCTTCTGCAAGGTTGCCGTGGATGCCCTTGAACCCGACACAGTAGCCCGGCCTCGGAACACGGCGACGGAAGCCCGCAGTATAATCCTGACCGCGCGACGAGCCCCCTGGAGGCCGAGGAATGCGGACCCGAGTGGTTACGCTCTCCCATGCAACCGGTGCCGGCGGTGAAGCCATCGGCCGTACCGTCGCCAGCGACCTCGGCTTCCGTTACCTCGACGAGGAGATCATCACGCTGGCTGCGCAGAAGGAAGGTCTCGACGCGGTGGTCGTCGCCGATGCGGAAAGGCGCAAGAGCTTTCTCGCGCGGCTCCTAGCCGGCCTCGCCGAGCCGGCGATGATGGACACGTCGGTCGCGATGCTGACGCCCGAGGCCGTCACGATGCGCCGTGACCATGTGCGCGCGGTCATCGTGGAGGCGATCCGAGAGGTGGCCGAGCGCGGTCGCGTGGTGATCGTCTCGCACGCCGCCTCGATCCCGCTGGCCGGCCGTCGCGACGTGCTCAGGGTTCTGGTCACCGCCTCTGAGGAGACGCGAGCGCAGCGCGTGGCGCGCGACGGCCTGAGCGGCAACGCCGACCCCGCACGGTTCGTCAGGGACAACGACGCCGGGCGCGCCGACTATCTCCAGCGTTTCTACCGCATCGACCGTGAGCTACCGACCCACTACGACCTGGTCATCAGCACCGACGCGCTGACCGCCGACGAGGCCGCCGACATCGTCGTCGCCGCCGCCCGCCGCCGCGTCTAGCCGGTCAGCACGCTCGCCGAAAGGCGGCCAGGATCACGGCTGGGGCAGCGAGGCCGCCCATGGTGGCCCCGCCCGCCTAACCTGTTGCCGTCGGAGGGCCTTCTCCGACGGTTCGGCGATCGCCCGGACGCGCGCACGGCATACTCCTCGTGAGCGATTGGCGCCCCGCACAGCGCCACGATCCCGTCGCCCATAGCCTGGCAGCAAGCCCTTCATATCAGCGAAGAGCACCGTGACCTGCTTGCGCTCGCCTTCCAGCGCAGCCTTGGACGTGAGGATCTTCTCGGCAAGGGGCTTGCCGGCATAAGCACCCGCGAGAAAAGAGGGTCTTTGCCATCAGTCATGCCGCCAGGCAACGCGCCTCAGGCCGAGGGCCACGACTAACCCTTTGCCGGGCCTCCCGGACGAGCGCGACCGCGCTTGACGGCGACGTCGACGCCCCGGACCCCTTTCCCGCAGTCTTGGCAGTAATAGCCCAGCGATACAGGATGGCCGCACTCCGCGTGCACGAGCCTGGCCTGCTTGTATACGTGCCGGCCGCCCCACGCCGCGAGCGCGCCCACGACCGTGCCGAGCTCCCGCCCCTTGTCGGTGAGCGCATACTCCGCGCGCGGAGGGTGATCCGAGTAGAAATGCCGCGCGATGAGGCCGTGCTCCTCCATCAGCTTCAGCCGCGTGGACAGGATGTTCGGGGCGATGCCAGGCAGCGTACCGAGGAAATCCTGGAAGCGCTTGGTGCCGGCCAAGAGGTCGCGCACCACCAGGAGCGTCCAACGGTCCCCGATCACCTCCAGCGTCTTCGCAACCGGGCAGGACTGATTGTATCGCTTCGGCACGGGGCCAGTATAGAGGCTGGCTTGACATCGAAGCAAGTCACTACTATTTTGGTAGTCACTAGCGATACGAGGGGGTTCGATGGTGAAGCCGATCGATTCCATCCGCCTGGTGCAGCGCGGGGAAGCTCCGCCACCCCCGGTGGCCCGGCTCATCGGTTTCACTCTCACGGAGATCCAGCCCGGTCGCGCGGTGATCACCTTCGAGGCCGACGGCCGTCATGCCAATCCGATGGGCACCGTCCACGGCGGCGTCCTCTGCGACATCGCGGACGCCGCCATGGGCATGGCCTACGCCGCCACTCTCGACGAGAACGAGACGTTCACGACCCTCGAGCTGAAGATCAACTTCCTGAAGCCGATTCGTACAGGCCGGCTCGTGGCGACGGGCCGCGTCGTCAAGGGCGGTCGGACCGTTGGCCTCGTCGAGTGCGACGTGCTGGACGACAAGGAGCATCTGGTCGCGCGCGCGTCCAGCACGTGCATGACCCTGCGGGGCGAGCAGGCGGCTGGACGCTAGGTGAGGCCGCCGGCCGCCGCCGTGCTCCCGGGCACGGCGACCCTTTCGCCGCGCACCCGCCTCCTGCTCGAGGGGCCCGTGGCCGCGACGCTGCTCCGCCTGGCCGCGCCGAACGTGCTGGTCATGGCGCTCCAGGCCACAGTGGGCACGATGGACGCGGTCTTCGTCGGCTGGCTCGGCTCGGACGCTCTCGCGGGTGTCGCACTGGTCTTCCCGCTCGTCATGCTGATGCAGACGATGTCCGCCGGCGGCATGGGCGGCGGCGTCGCATCCGCAGTGGCGCGCGCGCTCGGCGCAGGCCGTCGTGCCGACGCCGATGCGCTGGTCGTGCACGCCTGCGTGATCGCCCTGGTCATGGCGGGATCCTTCACGATCCTGCTCCAGCTGGGCGGCCCCGCACTCTACCACGCCATGGGCGGGCGGGACGGAGTGCTCGATGCGGCCGTGCGCTACTCGCGGGTGCTCTTTGGCGGCGCCCTCGCCTACTGGCTCTTCAACACGCTGGGGAGTGTGATCCGCGGCACGGGCAACATGACGCTGCCCGCATCGGTGATGGTGGCGAGCAGCGGGCTCTACCTCGCGACGTCGCCCGCGCTGATCTTCGGCTGGGGGCCCCTGCCGCGACTCGGCATTGCGGGCGCTGCCGCCGCGAGCGTCGCGTCCTTCACCGTCGGGAGCCTCGTTCTGCTCGCCTTCTTGTTGTCGCGACGGAGCCTGGTGCGGCCGACCCTGCGAAGCCTACGGCTCCGCTCGGCCCTGTTTCGGGAGATTCTCAGAGTCGGAGCGCCCGGTTCGCTGAACACGATTCTCACGAACCTGACGGTGATCCTTCTCACGTCGCTGGTCGGGCCCTTCGGTGGTGCCGCGCTTGCCGGTTACGGCCTCGGCGCGCGGCTCGAATACCTCCAGATCCCGATCGTCTTCGGCCTTGGCTCGGCGCTCGTCACCATGGTGGGCACCAGCGTGGGCGCCGGCCATCCTGCGCGTGCGCTGCGCGTGGCCTGGACCGGAGCGGCGATGGCCGGCGGCATCACCAGCGTAATCGGGATCCTCGCTGCGCTGGTCCCCCATGTCTGGCTCGGTCTCTTCACCACCGACCCGGAAGTGCTCGCGGCCGGCAGCCGGTACTTGCGCATCGTGGGGCCGTTCTATGGGTTCTTCGGGGTGGGGCTCGCGCTCTATTTCGCGTCTCAGGGTGCGGGTCGGCTTCTCTGGCCGCTTGTGGCCGGCTTCACCCGTCTCGTCATCGCCGGCGTGGGCGGCTGGCTCGCCACGCGATGGCTCGGTGGCGGCCTGACGGAGCTGTTTGCGGCGATGGCGGCCGCCCTCATGACGTTCGGCATGATCAACATCGCCGCTATCCGGATGGGCGCGTGGCGTATCCGTCCCGACCGAAGACGCTCCTCATGGTAGGAGATCCCTTTCAGCCTGTCGTTCCGCAAGTCCCAGTTCGACACAAGGATGGAGCGCAGACGACGGACGCGATGACCGAGGCGCCACAGCGGCTAACGGGGCTGACCACGGCGAACGCTAGCGCCTCAAGCAGCTCGAGCGCCAGAACGTCGAGCTGCGGCGGGCCTGAGGAAGGCGTCGGCGTATTTCGCCCAGGCCGAGCTTGACCGCCGACCGCCGCCGCCGGCTAGCGGCGGGGCGGTCCGTTCGCGGCCACGAGGCGCAGGAGGGTGAGTTCCGGCCTCGTGCCGAGGCGCACGGGCGGACCCCACGTCCCCGTGCCGGCACTGACGTAGACCCACAAGCGGCCGCGGCGCGAGAGCCCGGCCGCGTGCGGCCCGTGGACCAGATGAATCACGAATGTCCACGGGAAGAACTGCCCGGCGTGGGTGTGTCCCGACAGTTGCAGATCGAAGCCGGCCTGCTCGGCCAGCGGCGCGATCTTCGGGTTGTGCGCCAGGAGCAGACGGAAGGCCGGCCGATCGTCGCCGTTCGCGAGGTCAGGACGTGGCCGCGCGTCGGGATCGGACATTCGCGCGGCGAAATCGATGACGCCGCCGATCAGGAGGCGTGCCGCGCCACGCGGGATGGTGACGTGGGCGTTGCGGAGTACGCGAAATCCCATCGCCTCGAAGTGCGCCGTCCACCGCGCCGCCCCCGAGTAGTAGTCGTGGTTGCCGAGCACGAAGAACGCCCGGTCCCCGGACGCCAGGGCTTCGAGCGGCGCGACGTGGGGCGCCAGCCGCGGCACCGACCCGTCCACGATGTCGCCGGTCAGCGCGATGAGATCCGGCGCGAGCTCCTTCGTCATGTCGACCACCCGCTGGACGTATGCGAGCCGCATCGTCGGACCGGCGTGCAGATCGCTGATCTGCACGATCCGGAATCCGTCGAGATCCGGCGCCAGCCCCTCCACGGGAATATCGACGCGACGGACGTAGGGGCCCCGCAGCGCGGCCAGCGCGCCGACGCAGACCGCTGCTAGCGCGGCCACCGGCACCCACGTAGCGCCCGACTCATCCAGTCGCGTGTGCACAGCCGCCAGCGGCGGCAGCGCGGCCGTCGCCAGCAGGAGCACGTCGCGTCCCACCGTCAGCACGAGGAGAAAGCTGAGCCATCCCATGCAGAGGAAGCTCAGTGCCTGCACCCGCTCGTGCACCCGGCCCCGGCGGTCCCGATCGCCGAACCAGTAGGCGACCGGAAGGATCCACACCATGACGAACGGCGCCGCCAGCGCCACCCGGACCGGCGCAGTCGACGTCAATCGCGTGGCGATGTACGCGTAGCCGACCACGAGGATCGCGGTCACCACGAGCACGAACGGATGAAGGAGACGCCTCACCAACTGATGCTACCAGA
>JAICGY010000105.1 GCA_025922915.1 Candidatus Methylomirabilota bacterium
CGACGCGGCCGGCCGGGGAGGGCGACCCTGGCCGGGGGTCGCGCTATACTACGCCGTGCTCGTCTTCAATCTGGTCGTCACGGCCTGGATCGGTGAGTGGCTGCTGCTGGCGACGGGGAGTGCGCTGCACCTCATCCTCGGCCTCACCCTCCGCCGCGTGGCCCATCGGCCCGCCATCCCGTCGGGCCTGGAGAATCTCAGCGCATGAGCGTCCCGATCTCGCAGATGTGGACGGTGGCGACGTACGTGCTGCGGCAGCGGCTGGCCGGGCGCCGGCGCTATCCGCTCGTCCTCATGCTGGAGCCGCTCTTCCGGTGCAATCTGGCGTGCGCGGGCTGCGGCAAGATCCAGTACCCCGGCCACGTGCTGCGACGCCACCTCACCGTCGAGCAGTGCCTCGCCGCCGTCGACGAGTGCGGCGCGCCGATGGTCTCCATCCCGGGGGGCGAGCCGCTGATGTACCCCGACATCGGCCCCCTGGTCAGCGCCCTCGTGCAGCGCCGGAAGTACGTGTACCTGTGCACCAACGCGATCCTCCTGAAGGAGAAGCTCGAGGCCGGCCTGTTCGCGCCCTCGAAGTACCTGACCTTCAGCGTGCACATGGACGGGCTGCGCGAGGAGCACGACGAGGCCGTCTGCCGGGACGGCGTCTTCGACCAGGCGGTCGAGGGCATCCGCGAGGCGATGCGCCGCGGCTTTCGCGTCACGACGAACACGACGCTGTTCGAGACCGCCGAGCCGATGCGGGTGCGCCAGTTCTTCGACGCCATGATGGACCTGGGCGTCGAGGGCATGATGATCTCGCCGGGCTACAGCTACGCGAAGGCCCCCGACCAGGAGCACTTCCTGCGGCGGCAGCGCGCCCACCAGCTGTTCCGCGCGATCCTGGAATCCCCGAAGCGGCGCTGGCGGTTCAACCAGTCCCCGCTCTTCCTGCAGTTCCTCATGGGCGAGCAGGACTACGACTGCACGCCGTGGGGAAACCCGACCTACAATCTCTTCGGCTGGCAGCGGCCGTGCTACCTGCTCCAGGAGGGATACGCGGCCAGCTTTCGGGAGCTGATGGAGACGACCGACTGGGAGAACTACGGGTGCAAGAGCGGCAACGAGCGGTGTCGCGATTGCATGGTGCACTCCGGATACGAGGCGACCGCCGTCGACCGCACCTTCGGCTCCTGGCGTGGGTTCCGCGACACGGTGGTGGCCACCGTCGCCAGCCGTCTCTGATGCCGGCGCGGGGGGAGCGCCCGCGCGCGTGAGCGTCCCGGGATGAACGACGAGCCGGACCGGGAGCCGGGTGCCCTTCTCGAGGCCATCGAGGCGGCGTTCGACTACCGCGGCGACGTCACGCTCGAGCTCACGGACGGCCGGCGGCTCGTCGGCTACCTCTTCAACCGCGATCCGCGTTCCCCGGAGCCGTTCGTGCAGCTCTTCGAGCGGGACACGGCCGGCGCCCTGACCATCCCCTACGCGGCCATCCGGACCGTCCGCTTCACCGGCCGGGACATGGCGGCCGGCCACTCGTACGAGGCGTGGCTCCGGAGCCGTCAGGCCGGGCGCGCCCCGGACGCGTGACGTCCCGGTGCGCCGGCTCCTCGTCCTGACCGCGACCGAGATGGAGGCGCAGGCGGTGGCCCGCCACCTGGGCCTGACCCGGCTGGGCGGCGCGCTGCCGCGCTTCGGCCAGGGACGCGTGGAGGTCGCGTGTGTCGGGCTGCGGGCGGTCCGGCTCGACGGGCTGGCCGTCACCGAGCCCCCCGCGCTGGTGGTGTCGGCCGGTCTCTGCGGCGCGCTCGACCCCTCGCTCGCCGCCGGCGCCCTCGTCGTGCCGGCCACGGTGACGACGGCCGGCGGCGACGCGTGGACGACGGCGCCGGCGCCGCCGATGGCCCGGCAGGGCACGTTGCTGAGCGTCGACCGGGTGGTCGAGACGGCCGCCGCGAAGTCGCGCCTCTGGCTGGAGACCGCGGCGCTCGCCGTCGACATGGAGTCGGCCGCCATCCTGCGCTGGGCGGGCGCGCGGGGACTGCCGGCGGCGGTCGTGCGCGCGGTGTCGGATCCCGCCGGCCGGGGCGTTCCTGCCGATCTGGCCGGCGCGGTGGCGGCCGATGGCCGGCTGCGTCCCATGGGCGCCATCGGTGCGGTGCTGGCGCGCCCGAGCGCGGCCGCCGACGCCGTCGCGCTGCGCGCCGGCACGCGGGCGGCGCTGCCCGTCGTCGCCGCGGCGCTGGCCCGGGTCCTGCGAGCCCTGACCGCGTGATGGACACGCTCGTCACCGGCGGAACCGGGTTCGTGGGCGCCAACGTGGTGCGCGAGCTGCTCGCGGCGGGCGCGACGGTGCGCGTGCTGGCGCGGCCGCGCGGGGACCGCCGCGTGCTCCAGGGCCTGCCGGTGGAGATCGCGGAGGGCGATCTCACCGCGCCCGCCACGCTCGCCCGCGCGCTGGCCGGCGTGCGGACCCTGTTCCACGCCGCGGCCGACTACCGGCTGTGGGCGCCGCAGCCGCGTGCGCTCTACCGCACGAACGTGGAGGGCACGCGGGCGCTGCTGGCGGCGGCGGCCGAGGCGGGCGTGGCGCGCGTGGTGTACACCTCCACCGTCGGCGCTCTCGGCATCCCCGGGGACGGTGTCCCGGGCACGGAAGACACGCCCGTGTCGCTCGCGGACATGGTCGGCCACTACAAGCGCTCGAAGTTCCTCGCGGAGCGGGTGGCGCTGGAGTTCGCGGGCCGCGGCCTCCCCCTGGTGGTGGTGAACCCGTCGGCCCCCGTCGGCGCGTGGGACGTCAAGCCGACGCCGACGGGCCAGATGATCGTCGACTTCCTGCGCGGCCGGATGCTGGGCACCCTCGACACCGGCCTCAACGTGGTGCACGTGCGGGACGTGGCGCGCGGCCACCTGCTGGCCGCCGAGCGCGGGCGCGTCGGGGAGCGGTACGTCCTCGGTCACGAGAATCTCTCGCTCGCCGCGATCCTCGATGTCCTGGCCGACCTCACGGGGCGGCCGGCCCCGCGCCTCCGCGTGCCCTACGCCGTCGCCTGGTGCGGGGCGGCGTGCCTCGAGGGCGTCGCCCGGATGACCGGCCGGCCTCCCGCCGTCGCCCTCACCGCCGTCCGCATGGCCCGCAAGCGCATGTTCTTCAGCCCGGCGAAGGCGGTGCGAGAGCTGGGGCTGCCGCAGACGGGCGCGCGCGTCGCGCTGGCGGAGGCCGTGAGCTGGTTCGTCGAGCACGGCTACGCGCCGGCGCCCCCGCGCTTGCGGGTGACCGCGTGAGGCTGGGCAGCGTCGCCGCGCGGCTGACGCGGCGCAGCCGCTCGAACTTCTACTACGCCTTCCTCGTGCTGCCGCGGCCGCGCCGGGAGGCGCTCTACGCGGTCTACGCCTTCTGCCGCACCGTCGACGACGTGGCGGACACGGCGGGCGATCCCGAGGCGCAGCGCCAGGGGCTCGCCCGCTGGCGGGCGGAGGTGGCCCGCTGCTACGAACCGGACGGGGCGCCCGAGCACCCGGTGGCGAGGCAGCTGGCCCTCGCCGTCCGGGCCTTCCCGATCCCCCGCGCCGCGCTCGAGGCGATCATCGAGGGGTGCGAGATGGACCTCGAGCCGCGGGTGTACGAGACGGCCGAGCAGCTCTACCCCTACTGCTACCGGGTCGCCTCGGCCGTGGGCCTCTGCTGCATCGAGATCTTCGGCTACACCGACCCGCGCGCGCGGCTCTACGCCGAGCGCCTGGGCACGGCGCTGCAGCTGACGAACATCATCCGCGACGTCGGCAGCGACGCGCGCGCCGGTCGCGTCTACGTGCCGCGGCGCGACCTCCGGCAGTTCGGCGTGACGGTCGACGACCTGCGCGAGGGGCGCTACACGGAGGGCTTCGTGGCGCTGATGGAGCATCAGGCCGCGCGCGCCCGCGAGTTCTACGCGGCCGCCCGCGCCGCCCTGCCCCCGGTCGACCGCCGGTCGCTCGTCCCCGCGGAGATCATGGGCCGGATCTACCGCGCCCTCCTCGAGGAGATGGCGGCGCGGCGCTTCCGGGTCCTCGGCGAGCGGGTGACGCTGCCCGCCCGGCGCAAGGCCGCCATCGCGCTGCGGGTCTGGGCGGCCGCGCGCCTCGGCCGGGCCGCGGGGGTGCCGGCGTGAGCAGGGCCATGCGGGCGGCCATCCTCGAGCACGGCCGCCTGACGCCTGGGCCCTGGCCCCGCCCCGTGCCCGGCCCGGGCGACCTGCTGCTGCGGGTCCGCGGCTGCGGGCTGTGCGGCTCGGACCTGGCCAAGATCGCGGCCGGCGCCGCCGACGCGCCCGCGGTGCTGGGCCACGAGGTGGTGGGCGAGGTGGTGGAGGTGGGCGAGGGGACCCCGGGGTTCCAGGCCGGGGACCGCGTCGTGGCCGCGCACCACGTGCCGTGCGGCGTCTGCCACTACTGCTGCCGCGGCAGCGAGTCCATGTGCCGGGCGTTCAAGGCCTCGAACCTCGACCCCGGGGGCTTCGCGGAGTACGTCCGTGTCCCCGCGCCCAACGTCCGCCACGCGACCTTCCGGATCCCCTCGCACCTCACGGACGAGGAGGCCTCCTTCGTGGAGCCGCTGGCCTGCTGCGTGCGGGCGGTGGCCCGCGCGCGGGTGGCGGCCGGCGACGCCGCCGTCGTGGTGGGGCTCGGCTCCATCGGCTGTCTCTTCACGCAGCTGCTGGCCCGCGAGGGGGCGGTCGTGGTCGGCGTCGATCCGCTCGCCGAGCGGCGGGGGCTCGCGCACGCCCGGGGCGCCGCGCTGACGGCCGACCCCGCCGAGGCGGCGCGGGCGGCCCGCGAGGTGAGCGTGGGACGCGGCGCCGACCTCGTGGTCGTCACGGGCGGCGGCGCCGCGGTGCTCCCGTGGGCGGCGGCGCTCGTGCGGGACGGCGGCGCCGTCCATTACTTCGCGGGGGGAGACGGCGAGACGCTGCCGCTGCCGCTGGCCGCGCTCTACCACCGCGAGCTGACCGTCACGGCGACGTACTCGTCCTCGCCGGCCGCGCTCGCCCGCGCGTTCTGGCTGCTCGCCGCCGGCAAGGTGAACGTCGAGGGGCTCGTCACCCACCGCGTGCCGCTCGAGCGGATCGCGGAGGGAGTGGACTTGATGCGGCGGCGCGAAGCCCTCAAGGTGTACGTGACGCCATGAGCCCGACGATGCGCGCCGTCGTCTTCCACGGCCCCGGCGACCTCCGCGACGAGGTGCTGCCCGTGCCCCGGCCGGCGGCGGGCGAGGTCGTGCTGCACGTGGACGCGGCGCTGACCTGCGGCACCGACGTCAAGACGCTGCGCCGCGGCCACCCCGTCATGATCCCGCGGGTGCCGACCGTCTTCGGCCACGAGCTCGCCGGCACCGTGACCGCGGTCGGCGCGGGCGTGCGCGGGCTGCGCGAGGGGGACCGGCTGGCCGTCGCCAACTCGGCGCCCTGCGGCACGTGCCGGCTCTGTGCGGCGGGGCGCGCCAACCTGTGCGAGGACCTGCTCTTCGTCAACGGCGCGTACGGGGAGTACATCGCGCTGCCGCGCCGCCTGACCGCGAGCAACGTCGTGCGGCTGCGGGCGGGGACGCCCGCGGCGCGCGCCGCGTTCGCCGAGCCGCTCGCGTGCGCGCTGGGCGCGCTGGGGCGCGCCCGCGTCGAGCCGGGCCAGACGGTGGCCGTCTTCGGCCACGGTCCGCTCGGCTGCCTGCTGGCCATGGCGGCGGCCGCGGCGAAGGCGCACCCCGTCCTCGTCGGCAAGGCCGGATGGCGGCTGGAGCACGTCCGGGGCCTCGGCATCGCCCCGTGCCTGGACGCGACCACGGCGGACGTCGTGGCGGCGCTGCGCGAGGCGACGGGCGGGCGCGGCGCCGAGGTGACGATCGACGCCACCGGGCGGCCCGAGGTGTGGACGCAGGCCGTCGACGCCGTGGCGCGCGGAGGCTGCGTGGTATTCTTCGGAGGGTGCGCGCCGGGAACCACGGTGACGGTCGACACCCGGCGCGTCCACTACGAGGAGCTGGCCCTCGTCGGGGCCTTCCACCACACGCCGGACCTGATCCGGCGGTCCGTGGACCTGCTCGAGAGCGACGCGATCGCCCCCGACGGCCTGCTCACGCACCGGCGGGGGCTGGCCGGCGTGCGGGAGGCACTGGAGATGATGGCCCGGGGCGAGGCGCTGAAGGTGCTGGTGGAGCCGTGAGGGCGGCGGTCCGCGTGGCCGTCGTCGTGGTCGTGGCGCTCGTCGCCAGCGCGCGAGCGGCGGTCGCCTACGATGCGGAGGAGACCTTCCGGCAGGGCCGGGTCGTCGTGTCGCCCGAGGCGGGCGGCGGGTGGCAGTTCCACTTCGAGGAGCGCAGCGACCAGAGCGAGCTGGAGATGGTCAACGGCGGCGTCCGCGTCGGCATCGTGCCCGTCGGCGTGATGGGCTCCGGCCCGCTGCGCGGCGCGCTCGAGCTGGGGCTGGAGCCTTTCTACCAGCGCTACACGGGGACGACCTCGGCGTTCTTCGCGGGGCTCGCCGGCGTCGGCCGCTACCACTTCGTGGCGCTCGGACGCTTCGTGCCGTACGTCGAGCTGGCGGCGGCCGCGGGCGGCACCGATCTGCGCGTCCGGGAGATCGACTCGACCTTCACCTTCCTGCTGTTCGCCGGCGCCGGCGCCTCCGTGTTCGTGACGGATCGCACGGCCGTGTACGCCGGGTACCGGCTGCAGCACGTCTCCAACGGCAACACCGCCAGTCCGAACCGGGGATTCGAGTCGCACACCGCGGTGGTGGGCGTGTCGTTCTTCCTGGACTGAGGCCCCGCATGCGCACCCCGGTCACGGAGATCCTGCTCGCGGGCCCCCGCGGCTTCTGCGCGGGCGTCGAGCGCGCCATCGACATCGTCGAGCTCGCCCTCGAGGTGTGTCCCCCGCCCGTGTACGTCCGCCGCGAGATCGTGCACAACCGCCTCGTCGTCGAGACGCTCCGCCAGAAGGGCGCCATCTTCGTCGACGAGCTGGACGAGGTGCCGGACGGCGGCACCGTCGTCTTCAGCGCCCACGGCATCTCGCCCGCGGTGCGGGACGAGGCGCGCCGGCGGGGGCTGCGGGTGATCGACGCCACCTGTCCGCTCGTGACCAAGGTGCACCTGGAAGCGATCCGGTACGCCCGCGAGGGGTACACGATCGTCCTCATCGGCCACGAGGATCACGATGAGGTCATCGGCACGCTGGGCGAGGCCCCCGAGCGCATCGTCGTCATCGACAGCGCGGCGGCGGCCGCGCGGCTCGAGGTCTCCGACCCGGACAAGGTCGCGTACCTGACCCAGACGACGCTCTCGGTGGACGACACGCGGGACGTCATCGACGCCCTGCGCCGGCGGTTCCCGTCGATCGTCGGGCCCTCGCGCGACGACATCTGCTACGCCACCCAGAACCGCCAGACGGCGGTGAAGCGGCTCACCGACGAGGTCGACCTCGTGCTCGTCATCGGGGCCGCCAACAGCTCGAACGCCAACCGGCTCGTCGAGGTGGCGAAGACGGCGGGGAGGGGGGCGCACCTCATCAACGACGTCCGGGACATCCGCCCCGAGTGGCTCGCCGGCGCCGGCCGTGTCGGCATCACGGCCGGTGCCTCCACTCCCGAGGTCCTCGTCACCCAGGCCGTGGCGGCGCTGCGCCGCGAGGGCGTGGCGGTGCGCGAGGTGCACGTGGTGGAGGAGGACGTCCGGTTCGGGCTGCCGCCGGAGCTGGCCCAGATGGCGCGCGAGCGCAGCCTGACGCTGCCCGAGCGCCCCGCGATGCGGCGCTCCATCTGAGCCGCGGACTCCGGCCCGAGGAGATCGCATGCGACTGGTGACCTACCGGAAGGGAACGTCGCGTCCCCGGCTGGGCGCCCTCGCGGGCGAGGCCGTCCTCGACCTCGGCGCGCTGGCCGTCGACCTCGCCCGGGAGCGCGGCACCGTGCGGCACGGGCGGGGCGGCGTCCCCGCCACCGTGCAGGCACTGGTCGAGGGCGGCCCCGCCGCGCTCGCGGTCGCGCGCGAGGCGGTCGGGCACGGGGAAGCGATCCTCGGCACGCACGGGAGCGGCGGCCTCGCGGAGCGCCGGCTCGGCGCGCCGGCCGCCAGGGTACGCCTGCAGGCGCCGATCCCGCGCCCGGCCCGCAACGTCTTCTGTCTCGGCCGGAACTACCGGGAGCACGCGGCCGAGCGCGGCGCGGAGGCCCCTCCGCACCCGGTCTTCTTCACGAAGGCGCCCGAGTGCGTGGTGGGGCCGGGGGCCGACGTCGTCCACCACCCGGTGACGAGCGAGCTCGACTACGAGGTCGAGCTGGCCGTCGTGATCGGCGCCGAGGGCCGCGACATCCCGCGCGAGCGCGCGCTCGAGCACGTCTTCGGATACACCATCGTCAACGACGTCACAGCGCGCGATCTCCAGAAGCGGCACGGCCAGTGGTTCAAGGGCAAGTCGCTCGACACGTTCTGCCCGATGGGGCCGGTGCTCGTCACCGCCGACGAGATCCCGGATCCCCAGACGCTCGCCGTCGCGCTGCGGGTGAACGGCGAGACGCGGCAGGCCAGCCACACGTCGAAGATGATCTTCCCGGTGGACGAGTGCATCGCCGTCCTGTCCCAGGGCTTCACGCTCCGGCCGGGGGACGTCATCGCCACCGGCACCCCGGAGGGGGTGGGGGCGGCGACCGGCCGCTTCCTGAAGGCGGGCGACCGGATGGAGGCGGAGGTCGAGCGGATCGGCGTCCTGGCCAACCGGATCGTCGCGCCGCGACCCTGAGCGCCCATCGCGGGAACGAGCCGATGAGCTTCGTCAGCCACGTGGAGTGCACCGTCTGCGGCGCGCGGCACGACGCCAAGCGCCTGCTGACGGTCTGCGAGCGGTGCGGGCAGATGCTCGCCGTCCGCTACGACCTGGAGCGCGTGCGGGCGCAGGTCACGAAGGACGCGCTGCGGGGCCGGCCCCCGGGGATGTACCGGTTCCGCGAGCTCACGCCGCTCGACGAGGACGAGACGCCGGTCACGCTGGGCGAGGGCGGCACGCCCCTCCTGCCGCTGCCGCGCCTCGCCGCCCACCTGGGGCTCCGCCACCTGTGGGGCAAGGACGAGGGACAGAACCCGACGGGGTCCTTCAAGGCGCGCGGCCTCGGCATGGCGATCACGCGGGCGCGCACGCTCGGCGCCCGCGGCTTCGTCATCCCGTCGGCCGGCAACGCGGGCGGGGCGGCGGCCGCGTACGCCGCGCGGTGCGGGCTGCCGTGCGTCGTCATCGTTCCCCGCGACACCCCGGCGGCGGCCGTCGCGGAGGCGGCGCTCGCCGGCGCGCACGTCTTCACGCTCGAGGGCTCCATCGCCACCGCGGGCAAGGTCGTCGCGCGCGTCGCCCCCGCGCTCGGCTGGTTCGATCTCTCCACGCTGAAGGAGCCCTACCGGCTGGAGGGCAAGAAGACGATGGGCCTCGAGCTGGCCGAGCAGCTCGACTGGACGATGCCCGACGTGCTGCTCTATCCGACGGGCGGCGGCACCGGCCTGATCGGCATCCCCAAGGGTTACCAGGAGCTGCTGGCGATGGGCTGGGTCGCCGGCGCGCTGCCGCGCATCGTCGCCGTGCAGGCCGAGGGCTGCGCGCCGGTGGTCAAGGCGCTGGCCGACAAGGCGGAGACGACGACGGCGTGGGAGGATCCCACGACCCACGCGGCCGGGCTGCGCGTGCCCTCCCCGTTCGCCGGCCGCCAGATGCTCCGGATCCTGCGCGACACTGGCGGGGGGGCCATCGCCGTCGGCGAGCGGGCGATCGAGGAGGGCCAGCGGCTGCTCGCGCGCGTCGAGGGCGTCTGGACCTCGCCCGAGGGCGGCGCGCTGGTGGCGGCGCTCCTCGAGATGAAGGCGCGCGGCGAGGTGACGGCCGACGCCCGCGTCGTCCTGATGCTCACCGGAGCCGGCATCAAGTACGACCCGCCCGGCCTGCCCGCGCCCGTCGACCTGGAGGGGAGCGACGAGGCGATCGTGGCCCGGATCCGCCGCGCCGTCTAGATCAGTCACATTGGGGGGCTCCGGGCGCCCCCCAAAGGCCCCCCGGCGTTCGTAACCGCCCCGGCGAAGCCGGGGCGGTGCTCTGTTTCGCCGACACTGTGGGCCGCCGGGGGTTAACCCGCTCCGGGATCGGTGGTAGCATCGGCCCCACCGCACCGCTCGTCGCAGGAGGCCAATCAATGGCGATCGAGGTTGGCAAGATCCGCAACGTCGGCGTCGTCGGGCACGGGGGCGTCGGCAAGACCTCGCTGGTGGAGGCGATCCTCCACACCGTCGGCGCCGTCACGCGGCTCGGCAAGGTCGACGACGGCACGACGACGACGGACTTCGATCCCGACGAGATCCGCCGGAAGATCTCGATCAACACCGCGGTGGCCTACGGCGACTGGAAAGGCCACCACCTCAACCTCGTCGACACGCCCGGGTACGGCGACTTCATCGCCGACGCGCGCGCCGGGCTCTCGGTGGTCGAGGCCGCCGTCGTCGTGGTGGACGCGGTGGCGGGAGTGCAGGTCCAGACCGAGAAGGTGTGGAAGTTCGCGAACGACTTCGAGCTGCCGCGCGCGATCGTCGTGAACCGGCTGGACCGGGAGCGCTCGGACTTCTACCGCACGCTGGAGTCCCTCACCCGCCGCCTCAAGGGGCGGATCGTGCCGCTGCAGATCCCGGTGGGCGAGGAGAGCGGGTTCCGCGGCTACGTGGATCTCGGGAAGATGAAGGCCGTCGTCTACGCCGACGGCAAGCGCGCGGAGACGGACGTCCCGGCCGACCTGGCGGACCGGGCGAACGAGTACCGCGAGAAGCTGGTGGAGGCGGCGGCCGAGACGGACGACGAGCTCCTCAGCAAGTACCTCGAGGAGGGCTCGCTCGGCGAGCCCGAGATGCTCAAGGCCCTTCGCAGCGGCATCAGCGAGGGCAAGATCGTCCCGGTGCTCTGCGCCTCCGCCGTGAAGGCGATGGGCGTCACGCCGCTGCTCGACCTGATCGTCCACGAGTTCCCGTCGCCGGCGGACCGGCGCGAGGTGCGGGGGACCGACGTCAAGGCCAAGCAGGCGGGGACGCGGGCGGTCGACGCCAAGGCGCCCGTCACCGCCATCGTCTTCAAGACGCTGTCCGATCCCCACGTCGGCAAGCTGTCGCTCTTCCGGGTCTGCAGCGGCACCCTCCGGGCGGACACGACCCTGCTCAACCCGACCCGGCAGACGCGGGAGCGGATGGGCCACGTGTCGTGGCTGCAGGGCAAGTCCACGAGGAACGTGGACGCCCTCGGCCCCGGCGAGATCGGGGTGGTGGCCAAGCTCAAGGAGACGCAGACCGGCGACACCCTGTGCGACGAGGCGCACCCCTTCGAGCTGCCGCGGATCACCTTCCCGGAGCCGGCGATCTCGTTCGCCATCCAGCCGAAGACGCGGGGCGACGAGGACAAGATCTCCAACGCGCTCGCGCGCATTGCCGAGGAGGACCCGACCGTCCACTACCACTTCGACCCAGA
>JAICGY010000106.1 GCA_025922915.1 Candidatus Methylomirabilota bacterium
CACCGAGGGCGCGGCGGCCGCTGGGATCGGGGTCCACGACGAGGATCCACACGCCGCGGAGCGAATCCACCGAGAAGAAACCATCACCCGGCATGCCAGGACGAGAGTAGCAAGAGCGGTGCCGCGAGGCGGGTCGTGTGGGACAAGCGTCGGCGGGCGGAGCGCGCGCGACGGCATCAGGGCCGCGTGAAGAAGATCGGCCCCATGAACGACTCGGCGGTCGAGGAGGTGTCGTTGGTGTCGATGGAGATCGACACGGCGTCGGGACTCGCCGGCGCCTCACCGTAGATCCGCCGGAAGTCCTCGGCGACGTTCCGGCGCTCGGTGAACCAGGTGCCGAGCCCCTCCGGACCGGACCGGACGATGATGTACGTCACCGTGCCCGTCTTCTCGCTCCGCGCCACCGTGCCGACGGGAGCCGTCGTGTCCCACACGTAGCCGATGATCCGCGAGCGCACGGCGGCGGGAAAGCGTTCCCACGCGACGTAGATCTGCGCCGCCTGGTCGTCGGTCGCCTTCCGTCGCGAGTCGCCGCCCCTCGGCAGCGTCACGGCCTTCCACGACCACTCGAGGATCGGCGTCTCCTCGAGGTCGACCGCGCCGCGGAGATCGCGCGCGATCGTCGAGCTCTCGCTCCGGCTCCGCAGGTGGAGCGCGCGACGGCCGTCGACCTCGACGACGGTGAAATCGTACGTCGGGTTCCCCCACCGCTGACCCTGCCAGCCGTCGGGAATGCCGCGACGGCCCGGCGTCTGCCGGGACCAGTCCTCGACGATCGCCCGGTCGGCCGCTCCCGCCAGCGTCGCGAGCGCGAGCAGCGAGAGGGCGACGAGGAGCCCGAGCGGTGATGCTTGGGGGCGGCACGGCGAGCCGGACTCTGCCGGCCGCGCACTGGCGTCCATCGGCACGCGATCCTCCTGGTGCGGCGTGGTCGGCGGCGCGGCGCCTATGATACCGTCTGCGTCGTGGCGCCTCCGGCGCAATCCGTCCGTCTCGACAAGTGGCTCTGGGCCGCGCGCGTGTTCAAGACGCGCAGCCTGGCCGCCCAGGCCTGCGACGGGGGCCGGGTGCACGTCAACGATCAGGCGGCCAAGCCGGCCCGCGGCCTCCGGCCGGGCGACGTGATCCAGGCGACGCTGGGCGAGGGGCGGCGGCGGATCCTCAAGGTGGCCGCCCTCGACGACCGGCGAGGGCCGGCGGTGGCCGCCCGCGCCCTCTACGAGGACGTGACGCCGCCCGAGCCGCGGCGACCACGCTGGGCGCCGGCCGCCCTCCGGCCCGTCGGCGCCGGCCGGCCGACCAAGCGCGAGCGCCGCGCGATCGACCGGCTGCGGGGGTGGTCGGCACCGTGAGAAGAGATCCGAGGAGGCACCCGTGAGTGACACCTACGACTGGCCCGCGATCGTCGACGGGCTGAATCGCCATCTGCGCCTGCGCTCCATCCCGATCGGGATGAAGCTCTTCGAGACCGTCGAGGAGATGGAGGCCATCCCGAAGATCCGGCGGCCGCGCGCGCGCCACACGACCGACCAGATCGTCGCGCAGGCGCGTCAGCTCGGCTGGACGGTGGGCATCACGATGGCCGACCTGGTGGGCGCCCAGTGCGGCGCGGTCATCGGTCTCCATCCTCAAGACGAGGAGTGGCTGTCCGGGACGCGCATGGCGGGCGTGTGGTTCAAGACGCGCGAGGACGCCGCCGCGCACCAGCGCGCGATGGACGTGGTGCCCCACGGCCGCTATCGCGCCATGGCGGTGTCGCCGCTCACCGCCGGCCGTCTGAGCCCGCCCGACATCTGCCTGATCTACGGCACGCCGGGCCAGATGATCCTCTTCATCAACGGCCTGCAGTGGAGCGGCTACCGCAAGCTGTCCTTCACCTCGGTCGGGGAGTCGGCGTGCGCGGACTCCTGGGGCAAGGCGCTGCGGACCGGCGAGCCCGCGCTGACGATCCCGTGCTACGCCGAGCGCCGGTACGGCGGCGTCGCCGACGACGAGCTCCTGATGGCCATCCCCCCGCGGTTCCTGCCCCGGGTGCTGGAGGGCCTGGCCGCCCTCGACCGCAACGGGCTCCGCTACCCGATCCCGCCCTACGGGATCCAGGCCGACGCCGGCGCCGGCCTGGCCGTCTCCTACGCCGACAAGGAGCGCAAGGCGTAGCGAGGCGCGGCCGCCGGTTGCGGTGACCGGAGCGTTCTGCTAGGGTCCCGGCTGTCGGCGCCCGGGTGCCCGTCGGGCCCCCAGGGAAGGCGGTGCGAATCCGCCGCGACCCCGTCACTGTGATCGGGGACGAAACCCGCGAGATGCCACTGGCCGGACGCGGCTGGGAAGGCGCGGGGAGTAGGACGATCCGAGAGCCAGGAGACCTGCCCGGGCGCGCTGCATCTCCACCGGTCTTCGCGGGAGGAACCGGGAGCGTGGCCTCGGCAGTGCTGATCCTCGGCGGCGCCCGCAGCGGCAAGAGCCGCTTCGCGCTCGCCGACCTGTCCGCCCAGACGCGGGTCGCGATCGTCGCCACCGCCCACGCGGGTGACGCCGACATGGCGGCCCGCATCGCCCGCCACCGCGCGGAGCGGCCGGAGCGCTGGCCGACGATCGAGGCGCCGCGCGACCTGGTGGACGGCGTGCGGCGCGCCCTCGCCACCGCCGACGTCGTCGTCGTCGACTGCGTCACGGTCTGGGTCGCCAACCTCATGCTGGCCGGCCAGCGCGACGAAGCCGTGCTGGCCGAGGCGGCCCGGCTCGCCGCCCTCGTCACCGACGCCCGGGGCGATGTCCGCCTCGTCTCCAACGAGGCGGGGCTCGGCGTGCACCCGCCCACCGCCGAGGGGCTGCGGTTCCGGGACCTCCTGGGCCTCGTCAACCAGCGCCTCGCCGCAGCCTGCGACCGCGTGGTGCTGCTCGTCGCGGGCCTGCCCGTCGTCCTGAAGGACCGATGACCTCTCTCGCCAGGCTCCTCCGCACCGTGCCGGTGCCGGCCCCGGGGGCAGGCGCGCAGGCGCGGCGCCGCCTCGATGCGCTGACGAAGCCTCCGGGCAGCCTGGGCCGGCTCGAGGAGCTGGCGATCCGGCTGGCCGCGCTCCGCTCGGGGCCGCCCCGCGTGCAGTGCCCGGTGATCCTCACGCTCGCCGCCGACCACGGCGTGGTGGCGGAGGGCGTCAGCGCCTATCCGCAGAGCGTCACCGGGCAGATGGTCGAGAACTTCCTGCGCGGCGGCGCCGCCGTCAACGTGCTGGCTCGCCAGGCGGGCGCGCGGGTCGTCGTGGCCGACCTCGGCATGGTGACTCCGTCGAGCGCCCCCGGCCTGGTGGTGAGGCGGATCGCGGCCGGCACCGCGAACATGGCGCGCGGGCCGGCGATGAGCCGCGAGCAGGCCGTGCGCGCCGTCGAGGCCGGGGCCGCCCTCGCCGAGGAGGCAGTCGCGGCGGGCGCGGATCTGCTCGGGACCGGCGAGATGGGCATCGGCAACACGACGGCCGCCAGCGCCATCACCGCCGCCCTCACCGGAGCGGCGCCCGAGGCGGTCACCGGCCCCGGCACGGGGGTCTCCGAGGAGACGCGGCGCCGGAAGGTCGCGGTCGTTCGCCGCGCCCTGGAGACGAACCGGCCCGACGCGAGCGACGGCCTCGACGTCCTGGCGAAGGTGGGCGGGTTCGAGATCGGAGGGCTCGTCGGCGTGGTGCTCGCAGGCGCGGCCCACCGGGTACCGGTCGCGCTCGACGGGTTCATCGCGGGCGCCGCCGCCCTGCTGGCGGCCGCGCTGGCGCCCGCCGCCCGCCACGCGATGTTCGCCTCTCATCGCTCGGCGGAGCCGGGGCATGCGATCGCGCTCGGCCGCCTGGGGCTCGAGCCGTACCTGGACCTCGGGATGCGGCTCGGCGAGGGGACGGGCGCGGCGCTCTTCGTGCACCTCGCGCGGGCGGCGGCGGCGATCCACGACGAGATGGCGACGTTCAAGTCCGCGGGGGTCGATGGTCCCGCATGACACGCCGCGTGCTCCTCCTGCTCCTGCTCGCGCTGCCGGCGGCCGTCACGCCCGCCCACGCGCTCGCGCTGCGCGACATGCTCGGGCGCGAGGTCGTCCTGCCCGGGTCCCCGGCGCGCATCGTGTCGCTGGTGCCGAGCGTCACCGAGGTCGTCTTCGCGCTGGGCGGCGAGGACCGTCTGGTCGGCGTGACCGATTACTGCGATTTCCCGCCGGCCGCCCGCGCCAAGCCGAGCGTGGGCGGCATGGTCAACCCGAGCCTGGAGACGATCGTCGCCCTCCGCCCCGATCTCGTCATCGCCACCGACGAGGGCAACCGCGAGGAGACGCTGCAGCTGGTGCGGAGCGTGGGGATCCCCGTCTACGTCGTGCACGCCACCCGCATCGCGGAGATGGTCGACATGGTGGAGCGGGTGGGGCTCCTGGTCGAGCGGCCGGCGGCGGTGCCCGCGCTGATCCGCGGCGTGCAGCGTCGCATCGCGGCGGTGCGGCACGTGGTGGCGCAGCGGCCCCGGCGGCGCGTGCTGTACGTGCTCTGGCCGGAGCCGCTCATCGTCCCCGGGCGCAGCTCGATCATCACGGAGCTGATCGAGCTCGCGGGCGGCGAGTCGATCAGCGCCCGGCACGGGGAGTCGTACCCGCGCTTCAGCCTGGAGGCGGCCGTCGCCCGGGCGCCGGAGGTGATCATCCTCGCCGATCACTCGCGGGGCGGGTCCACGGCGGGGCGGCCGTCACCGGAGAAGTGGCGGCGGCTGATGAGCGTGCCGGCGATCCAGGCGGGCCGGCTCCACTCCGTCGATCTCTCCGTGCTGCACCGGTACGGGCCGCGCGTCGCCGAGGGGCTCGAGACGCTCGCGCGCCTGATCCATCCGGAGGCCTTCCGGTGAGCGAGGCGCGACGGCTGGTCGGCGCCCTGCTCCTGCTGACGGTGGTCCTCCTGCTCGCGGCGGGCGTGGCGCTCTTCGTCGGCAGCGCGGCCCTGTCCCCGGGCGCCGTCGTGCGCGCCCTCGCCGGGCGCGCCGAGCCCACCTCGATCGAGTCGATCGTGACGCTCGGCCTGCGCCTGCCGCGCATCGTGGCCGCCGTGCTCGCCGGCGGCGCGCTCGCCGTGGCGGGGGTGGCGTTTCAGGGGCTCACCCGCAACCCGCTGGCGGAGCCGGCCGTGCTCGGCGTGTCGGCCGGGGCGGCGTTCGGGGTCGTCATCGCCCAGACCGTGGGCCTCGGCAGCTCGATCCTGGACGCTGCCGGCGTGACGGCCTTCGCCTTCGCGGGGGCGCTGCTCGCCGCCGCCGCCGTCTACGGCATCGCGCTGGTCCCGGGCGGGCTCTCGGTGCAGACGATGCTCCTGGCCGGCGTCATCGTCGGCATCTTCTTCACCTCGGCGATCGCCGTGATCGTGTCGATCGTCGACGTCAACAAGCTCGGCGGCGTCGTGCACTGGCTCCTCGGCAACCTGGCCCCCATCCCGGCCGGCCCGCTCGCGCTCTTCGCCACGCTCGCGCTCGGCGGCTTCGCGATGGTCGTCCGCCACGCGCGCGAGCTCAACCTCCTCGCCCTGGGCGAGGAGGCGGCGGTGCAGCTCGGCGTGGACGCCGAGCGGCTCAAGCGCCGGATCTTCCTCGGCGCCGCGCTGCTCACCGGGGTGGTGGTCGCCTTCGCCGGACCCATCGGATTCGTGGGTCTCGTCGTGCCGCACCTGCTCCGCGGCGTGGTCGGCCAGGACCACCGGCTGCTGGTGCCGACGGCGCTGCTGGGTGGCGGCATCTTCCTCCTCGTCGCCGACACGCTGGCCCGGAACGTCGTCGCCCCTGCCGAGCTCTCGGTCGGGGTGATCACGTCGTTCTGCGGCGCCCCCGTCTTCGTCTACCTGCTGCGGACACGCTACCGGGTGACGCTGTGACGTCCCTGGTGGAGCTGCGGAGAGTGGAGTTCGCCTATCCGCACCCCGAGCGGGGCCCCGGGCGCGGGTTCGCGCTGGGGCCGCTGTCGTTCACGGTGGAGGCAGGCGAGATCTTCGGGGTCATCGGGCCGAACAGCGCCGGCAAGACGACCCTGCTGCGGCTGCTCACCCGCGTCCTGGCGCCCTCGGCGGGAGAGGTGCGGCTGGACGGGCATCCGATCGCGCGGCTACCGCGGGCCGCCGTGGCCCGCGACGTGGCGGTCGTGCCCCAGGAGGCGCCGCGCCCGTTCCCGTTCACCGTCGAGCAGCTCGTGCTGATGGGCCGGTACCCGCACGCGCCGGGGCGCTTCTTCGAGACCGGGGAGGACCTGGCGATCGCGCGCGAGGCCATGACGGCCACGGGCGTGCTCGCGCTCGCCGGCCTGCCGCTGGAGCAGCTGTCCGGGGGCGAGCGCCAGCGGGCGATGCTCGCGCGGGCGCTGGCCCAGCAGCCGCGGCTCATGGTGCTCGACGAGCCGACCTCGCACCTGGACCTCCGCTACCAGGCGGAGACGGCGGCGCTCCTGCGGCGGGTGCGGGCCGGGCGCCGCATGACCGTGCTGATCGTGTCGCACGATCTGGATCTCGCCGCCGAGATCTGCGACCGCCTGCTGCTGCTCGGCGAGGGCCGGGCGCTCCGGCTGGGTCCGCCGGCGGACGTGCTCGAGGGCGGCGCCCTGGAGGCGGCCTTCGGCTGCCCGGTGGCGGTCGCCCCCGATCCCGCGACGGGCCGGCCGACGGTGCGCATCCGGTGGTCGGACGCCGCCGCCGCGGCGGACGGGAGGGGGTGAGCGCGGAGAGCGGCAGGGCATTCACGAGCGAGCCCGGAGCAAAGGGAAGCCGGTGAGGCCGGCCCGAGAGGGTGGGCGGCCGAGGCCGGCACGGTCGCGCCACTGTGAGTGGGGAGCGCCGTCCCGATCCCGCGCGCCGATGCGCGGGGGCCACTGCCGGAGCGCCGGCGGGAAGGCTGGGGGCGGTGGCGTCGATCCACGAGTCAGGAGACCTGATCCGGGCGATGGCTTCCACCTTTCGCAGGAGAAGGAGTGAAGCGATGACCGCACGGACGGGGACGGCTCTGCTGCTGGCGCTGCTGGTGGCGCCGGCGGCCTGGGGGCAGGACGTGAGCAGGCTGGAGCCAGTGGTGGTGACCGCCACGAAGCTGGAGACCCCGGCCGGGGAGCTGGGAGCGGCGGTGACGGTGATCACCGGCGAGGAGCTCGAGACGTACCATTACCCCACGGTGGCCGAGGCCCTCCGCCGGGTGCCCGGGGTCGAGATCCGCCGCTCCGGCAGTCTCGGCAAGACGACGTCGATCTCGATCCGCGGCGCCCGGCCGAACCAGGTGCAGGTGCTGGTCGACGGCGTGCGGGTCAAGAGCCCGACGCTGGGCGAGGTCGACCTCTCCGACCTGTCGCCCGATCTCATCGAGCGCATCGAGGTCATCCGGGGCGCCCAGTCGACCGTGTACGGCGCCGACGCCATCGGGGGCGTCGTGAACATCATCACGCGGCGGGGGCGCGGGCCGCTGTCCGCGACCCTCCACCAGGAGGCCGGGACGTACGACACCCTGCGGTCGGTCGCCACCGCGTCGGGGGCGCTGGACATCTTCGACTACGCGCTGTCGGCCTCGCACCTGGAGTCGAACGGACAGTTCGTGAACGACGGCATGTGGCAGAACGCGCTCAACCTCCGGCTCGGAGCCTCGCTGCCCCGGGACACGCGGCTGTCCCTGGCCTTCCGCTACAGCGACGGGGAGACGGACCTGCCCGTGAAGTTCACGGGCGTGACGCCGCTGCCGATCCAGCCGGTCATCGACGAGAACAACGAGAACCAGAGCGAGACGACGGTGCTGAGCCTGTCCGCGCGCTCGCGTCCACTGCCGTGGTGGGAGACCGAGGTCCGGTTCGGCCGGTACACCAACGACAGCCGCTTCATCGACCTCCCCGACCCGGGCTTCCCGTGCGACTTCCCGCCCTGCGAGTTCCCGTCCTTCATCCAGGTGGAGCGGCGCGAGGCGGAGTGGCTGAACCACCTGCACGTCGCGCGGTGGTCCACGAGCACGGTGGGGCTAGAGTACCGCGACGAGGAGGGCGAGGCGGAGGGGGCGTTCGAGTTCGCGGCGAAGAGCCACACCAGATCGGTCTTCTTTCAGCAGGCGTTCCGGTTCTTCGACCGGCTCTTCGTCTCCGGCGGCGTCCGCGTGGAGGACAACAGCGTCTTCGGGACGGAGACGACGGGGAGCGGGTCGGTCGCGTACGTCGTCAAGGCGACGGGGACGCGGCTGCGGGGCAGCGCGGGCAGCGGCTTCCGCGCCCCCACCATCAACAACCTCTTCTTCCCCGGGTTCTCCGATCCGACCCTCGAGCCCGAGCGCAGCCTGTCCTGGGACGCCGGCGTGGACCAGCGGCTCTGGAACGGCCGCATCCGGCTCGGCCTCACCTACTTCTACACCCGGTTCACGGACCTGATCGCCTTCCGCTTCATCCCCACCGCGCCGTTCGTGGAGGGCGTGAACATCGGCCGCGCCCGCGCCGAGGGCATCGAGCTCGCCTCCGAGGTCGATCTCACCGACACGCTGACGGCCTCGCTGGGCTACACGTACACGGAGTCGGAGGACCTGACCATCGACCGCCCCCTGCCGCGCGAGCCGCGGCACCGCTGGAACATCGGCCTCACCTGGCAGCCGACCCGGCGGCTGTCGCTCTTCACCCAGGTCCACGTCGTCACGCGGCAGTTCGAGTCGGCCGCCACCGCCGCCGATCCTCGCGCGGGCGTCTACAACACCGGCCACACGCGCGTCGACGTCGGCGGGACGTACCGGCTCGTCAACCGCTACGGCTTCCTGCAGGGCCTCGACGTGACGGCCCGGATCGACAACCTGCTCGACGAGGAGTACGCGGAGGTGCGCGGCTTCCCCGCGCTCGGCCTCCACGCGCTCGTCGGGCTGCGCGCATCGTTCTGAGGGTGACGATGGCGATGATCGAGGGCGTGGAGGTCGAGGTGGACCCGGAGGCGGTGGTGGTGACGAGCCGGGCGCCGCTCGTCGTCCTCTCCTCGGCCGTCGTCAACGGCGGCTTCGTCACTGCGCGCAGCGTGGTGAACCTGCACGTCGGGCGGGACCTCGCGTGCGAGACGGCGGTCGCCACGCTGGCGGCGTTCGCCCGCCGCCGAACCGTCCCCGAGCCCTGGGTCGGGCTGCTGACCGCCGCGTGGACCGAGAGGGCCGAGGTGGCGGCCGAGACCGCCCAGGGCTTGACCGCTCTCGCGGTGGTGACGGTCGGGCTCAGCCACCCGGTCTCGGCCGGTCTGAGCCCACCGGCTCCGGCGCGCCCGGGGACCATCAACACGATCGTCGTGGTGGACGCGGCGCCGGAGCCGGCGGCCATGGTCAACCTGGCGACCTCCGTCACGGAGGTCAAGGCGCTGGTGCTCGGCGCGCGCGGCGTGCGGGACCACGCCGGGGCGGCCGCGAGCGGGACGTCCACGGACGCCGTCGTCATCGCGGCGACCGGACGCGGGGCGTCCCGCCCGTTCGGTGGCCCGATCAGCGACGTGGGCTGGGTCGTGGCGCGCGCCGCCCGCACCGCGCTCGAGGCCGGCGTCGAGCGCTGGCTGGACGAGCGCCGATGACCCGGCTGCTCGTCTGGGCGACCGCCTCGCTCGCCGCGCATGCGGGGCTGCTGGCCCTCGTCCTGGCGCTGGCCCCGACCTCGGCGGTCCCGCTGCTCTTCGTCGAGCTCGACGACGAGCCCGTCGCGGCCTCGGTCCCGCTGACGCCGCCCGCTCCGCCCGGGACGCCCGCACCGAGCCGCGAGCCGACCGAGCAGGCGACCTCCGGAAGCCCGGGCGGCGCCCCCGGGCCGGGTGCAGCGGCGAAGGCGCCACCGCCTGCCGCGCGAGCCCCGCGTCCCGCGACCCCACGTCCGGCGCCAGCTCCGCGACCGGCGCCGCCACGCGCGGCCGAGCGAGCCTCCCCGCCGAGCGAGCGCGCTCCGCGGTCGGCACCGTCGCCCGGGCCAGCGGCCCCGCGCGCCGCCATCGATCCTCCACCCAGGCTGGCGGCACCCGAGGAGCCCCGGGTGGATCCGGAGGTGAAGCCTCCCGTGGTCGCCCGGCCGGTCACGCCGCCGGTCGCCCCGGCAGTCGAGGACGGCGCTTCCGAGCCGTCCGAGCCCGGCGGCGTGCCTCCGAGGCCCCCCGTGCCGGCGCCCGCGCCCTCGTCTTCGCGCCCCGGGGAACCGGGCATTCCCGCCGCGCCGTCGTCAGCGCCCCCGCTGGAAGCCGCGCCCTCGCCGCCGTCCCACGTGCCGTCCGCAGCCGGCGAGCCGGGCCGCGAATCGCTCCGGCCATCCCCGGCGTCCGACACGGCGCCGGCCCGCGACACGGTGCAGGGTGCCGCCCAGGGCGGAGGGGGCAGCCCGGGCGGGGACGGCACGGGCGCCACGGCCGGTCGGCCGGGGGGCGATCTCGCCCTTGCGACGCCCGGATCGGGCGGCGACGCCGGCGTCTATGCCGAGTACCTGGCCGGCCTGCGCCGGCGCATCCAGGAATCGCTCTCGTACCCGTCGATGGCGCGCCGGCGCGGGCTGGCCGGCACCGTGCAGCTGGAGGTCGAGATCGCGCCGACCGGCGCCGTCGTGGACGTGAAGGTGGTGGGCTCCTCCTCGCACGCGGTCCTCGACGCGGCCGCCGTGGAGACGGTGCGCGATCTCCGGCGCGTGCCGTTCCCGTCAGGGGTGCCGCCGCGCCGGCTCCGCGTGCGCCTGCCGGTCGTGTTCGCCCTCCGCTGAGACACACGGGGGACGCCGTGCGTTACCATCGTCGCGATGGCGGACGAGGCCGGGACGGGGCGCGAGGACGACGGCACCAGGACGACGTATCACGACGTCGACGTCGCAGGCGACCGCGTCGAGCGGCTCCTGACCGAGGTGTTCACGCGGCACTGGGCCTCGATCTCGGCGGGGCCGGTGATCGAGGGCGCCGCCTACGAGATCCGCTTCACCGCGCCGCCGACGCTCTCCATGCTCGACGGCTACCTGACCGTGGACACCGGCGCCTGGCACTTCCACCTCTGCGTCGACGACCACCGGGGGGCGCCGAGCGCCGCCCTCGCCCGCATCCGCCGCGTGGCCCGCGCCGCCTTCTTCGAGGTGGAGGGGGGCGCCTGCGTCCCGGGCTCGTGGGGGCTGCGGCTCTGGAACGGCCGCGGCGAGCAGATGATCACGGTCTTCTTTTCGAACCCGTGGCTGGACGACGACGGCGCGCGGCGGACCGAGCCGGCGTGGGAGCGGCTGGCCGCCTGGCGGCATCTCCGCGCCCGGTACGCGCGGCCGTCCTGACGGCCACCGGCATCCGGCGCGGTGCGCCGCTGCCGCCGGGCGGCAACGGCGCATGAGCCCCGCGCGGTGCCTCATGGTGCAGGGGACCGGCTCCGGCGTGGGCAAGAGCCTGCTCGTCACGGCCCTCTGCCGCATCCTCGCGAGAGCCGGCCACCGGGTGGCGCCGTTCAAGGCCCAGAACATGTCCCTGAACGCGGCCGTCA
>JAICGY010000107.1 GCA_025922915.1 Candidatus Methylomirabilota bacterium
CGCGGTCTCGTAGGTGATGGGCGCGCCGTCGCGGATCAGGCAGGCCGCCCGGTAGAAGAGCATGCGGAGGGCCGCGATCTCGGTGGCCATCGTGGCGAGCCGGCGCCGCACGAGCGGATCCCGCGCCAGCGGGCGGCCGTGCTCGTGTGTCGCGTTGGTGTACGCCACGAGCTGGCTCAGGATGCGCTCGAGGGCGGGGGCCTTGTAGAAGCGGCCCCAGAACCGATCGGCGTCGAGGCCATTCAGGAGGGCGACGAAGCCCTCGCCCTCCGGCCCGAGCATGAGGTCGGCGGGGACGCGGACGTCGTCCAGGAAGACGGCGTAGTGGTAGACCTCGCCGGTCAGGCTCCGGATGGGGCGCACGTCCATGCCCGGCGTCCCCGCCGGGACGACGAACATGCTGAAGCCGCGGCTCCGCCGGCGCTCGTGGCTCGTCCGCGCGAAGACCAAACCGTGGGTCGAGATGCCGGCGTGGCTCGACCATATCTTCTGGCCCCGGATCACGTAGTGGTCGCCGTCGCGCCGCGCCTCGGTCCGGAGGGCCAGCAGGTCCGAGCCGGCGTCGGGCTCGCTGTAGCCCTGCCAGAACGTGGCATGGCCGCGCGCGATGGCGGGCAGGACCTCGCGGCGCAGGCGGTCGGTGCCGAGGGCGATGATGGCGTCGGCGGTCTGCCAGCAGCCTCCGAGCGGCCCGAACGGCGCGCCGGCCCGGGCGAGCTCCTCGAGCAGGACGAGCTTGAAGAACATCGGCCGCGCCTGTCCGCCGACCTCCTCCGGCCAGCACATGCTGAGCCACCCCTGCTCGGCGAGCGCCCGGAGGAAGGCCCGCGAGTGGGCGCCGGAGCCGTAGCCGGCGTCCATGCCGTCGACGGGGAACTGCTCGGGCGGGTGATCGCGCAGAAACCGGCGCACCTCGGCGGCGAACGCGCGCTCCTCCGCCGTGTGCGCGAAGTCCATGACCCTGGGGGCTAGCCGACCTCGGCGCGGATGCGGCCGTGCAGCCGGCCCAGCGCCTCGAGCATGGCGTCGACGGAGCGGGCGCCGGCCTGGAAGACCGCGGTCGCGTTCAGCGCCGCCCAGCCGAAGCCCATGGCCTGGAGCGCGGCGATCCGGGCGACGACACGATCGTGCTCCGCGTAGAAGCGCTTGCCCTCCGCGTCGCGGGGAGGCGGCGCCACCATGCTCTGCAACCCGATCGCGCCCGGGTCGCGCCCGGCCTGCTCGGCGTGGCGCCGGATCGCGTCGATGGCGCGCCGCGCGTCCTCGGCGTCGCCGACCCGGCTGGCCAGCCACCCGTCTCCGAGACGCCCCACCCGCCGGTAGGCGGGCTCGGAGTTGCCGCCGATCCAGACGGGCAGCGCGCGCCCCTGGGGCGGCTTCGGCTCCATCGCCATGGCCACCGCCCGGTAGTGGCCGCCGTCGAGATCGACGCGGGCCTCGCCCCAGTAGGCGCGGAGGAGCCGGATGGCGTCGTCCATGCGCGCGCCGCGAGTGTGGAAGTCCTCGCCGAGCGCCTCGTACTCCGAGGCCTGCCAGCCCACCCCGACGCCCAGGCGGACGCGGCCGCCCGACAGGGTGTCGAGCGTGCTGACCTGCTTGGCCACGAGGGCCGGCTGGCGCTGCGGCAGCACGAGCACCTCCGTGCCGAGCGTCACGCGCGACGTGACGGCGGCCAGGTGCGCGAGGGTCATCAGCGGCTCGAGGATGGGCATCGCGGGGTTGTAGGGGCCGGGCGGGCGCCCGTCCACCGGGTAGCCCATGACGACGTGATCGAAGACGTCGATGTGGTCGTAGCCGATCTGCTCGAGGGTCGCGGCGAACCGGCGCACGGCCTCCGGTCCCTCGCGGTATGCGACGCTGGGGAACTCGATGGAGAGCTTCATGGCCGTCGATTAGGGCCCGGTGTCGGCGGCGCGTCAAGCCCTGCGTGAGGGCGGCGACCGCTCAGCGCCGGGTGGTGTACGCGATGCGGTAGAGCCGGCCAGCCTTGTCGTCGGAGACGAGGAGGGCGCCGTCGGGCATCACGAGCACGTCGGCGGGCCGCCCGCCGGCGACGCCGCCCTGCAGCCAGCCGGAGGCGAACGTCTCGTACGACGTCGCCCGCCCGTCCTCGACGCGCACGAAGGTGACGCGGTAGCCGCTGGGCGTCGAGCGATTCCAGGAGCCGTGCTCGGCGATGAACACGCCGCCGCGGTACCGGTCCGGGAACATCCGCCCGGTGTAGAACCGCATGCCGATCGCCGCGACGTGCGGGTCGAGCAGGCGGGCGGGGGCCGCGAACTGCTCGCAGGCCCGCCCCGCGTGGTGCTCGGGGTCGGGCAGGCCGGCGCCGTGACAGAACGGGAAGCCGAAGTGCTGGCCCGGGCGCGTCAGCCGGTTCAGCTCGTCGGGCGGCTGGTCGTCGCCGAGCCAGTCGCGGCCGTTGTCGGTGAACCACAGCTCCCCCGTCGCGGGATGGAAGTCGAACCCGACGCTGTTGCGCACCCCGCGCGCCACGACCTCGGGCCGGCCGCCGGCGAGGTCGAGCCGCGTGATGGTCGCGTGCAGCGGACCCGGCGGCGGGCAGACGTTGCAGGGCGCCCCGACGGGCACGTACAGGCGGCCGTCCGGGCCGAAGGCGATGAACTTCCAGCCGTGGTGCCGGTCGGAGGGATACGTCTCGGTGACGACCTCGGGGCGCGGCGGGCGCGCGAGATCGCGGGCGACGTCGCGCAGGACCAGGACCCGGCCCACGGCGGCGACGTAGAGCGCGCCATCGCGGAAGGCGACGCCGCTCGGCATCGCGAGGCCGCTGGCGATGACGTGGACGGCGTCGGCGCGATGGTCGCCGTCGCGGTCCACCACCGCGTAGACCTTGCCCTCCGACCGCGAGCCCACGAACACGGTGCCGGGAGGCCCCGCCGCCATCTGCCGGGCGTTCGGCACGTCGTCCGCGTAGACGCTGATCCGGAAGCCGGGCGGCAGCGTGAGATCCCCGACGTCGGCCACGGCGGCCGGAAGCACGCCGGCCAGGTACCCGCGATACAGCCGGCCGCCGATCACGAGCCCGGCGAGCGCGATCGCCAGGACGGCGAGCACGATCCGCGTGCGACGCATGCCGGGCGCCTGCCGCGGGGTTACCGGTGCACGACGACGGCCAGGCCGCGAGTGCGCAGCGCGTCGTCCACCGCGCGGCGCCGCCGGTCGCCCGCACGGGGCCGGGTGGGGGGACCCACGCCCTCGCCCCCCTCGCGGTGGCGCCGGTCCAGGATCACGTCCACGTCCGGGTCGCCGTCGAACTTCTGGCGCAGGTACTCGAAGAGGTCGAGCTGCGGGCGGGCGACGATGACGAGGTGGCCGAGACCGCGGAGCTCGGGGTAGGCGCGCTCCAGCCAGACCCGCATCCCCAGATCCGAGAACACGACGACCGCCGTCGCCACGTGGGCCTCGGCCTCCGCGAGCCGTCCGGCCTGACGGTACGCCTGGCCGATGCCGAGGTGCACGCGCGCGAGCAGGGGACGCAGCCCGAGCTCCTCGGCCAGGGCGGCGGCCTCGCGGTACTGCTCGATCACCACGCGGACGTCGGCGCCCTCCTGGGCCGCCGCGATCGCGGCGAGCACGCGGAGCGCCTCGGCCTCGTGCGCGCGCTCGCCGTACGCGCGCGCGGCGCCGAGCGCGCGCGTCGCCACCTCGAGCGCCCGGCGGTGGGCGCCGACCGCGAGCAGCCCCTCGGCGAGGAGGGCGGTCCACCGCGCGAGATAGGCGCGCACGCCGAGCTCATCGGAGAGCCGCACGCCCTCCTCGAGGAGCTCGAGGCCGTCGTCCTTGCGATCCGCGACGATCAGGCCGGCCCCGAGCAGGGAGGCGGGGATCGCCTGCCACACGGTCAGGTTGCTGTCCCGACAGATCGCCAGGGCCCGCGTGAGCGGCCCCACGGCCCGATCGACGTGACCGCGCTGGAGCGCGGCGAGACCGATCATCGTCAGCCCGATCGCCTCGCTGTACGGGTGGCGCGCCGCCTCGGCGTAGGCGTACCCCCGCGCGGCCCACGCGTCGGCGCCGTCGAAGTCGCCGAGATCGGCGAGCGCGAAGGCCAGCCAGCCGCACGTCGACACGTAGGCGGTCACGGCCGCCGTGCTCGGCTGGGATCCGGGCGCCGCGTCGAGCGCCTCCACCGTCTCCTGGAGCAGCCGGGCCGCCACGTGCGCCTGGCCCTGGGCGTGGTAGCAGTGGCCCATGTAGCGGCGAGCCAGGGCGGCGAGGACCTGGTCGCGGGTGCGCGCGGCGAGGGCCAGGCAGCGCTCGCCGTAGGCGATGGCCACGCCCGGCTCCCCGCGCAGGTAGTGATAGTTGACGAGGTACGAGTAGGCGCGTGCCTGCCGGGCCTCGTCGCCGCTCTGCTCCGCCATCGTGGCGGCTTCCCCCGAGAGCCGGAGGATGTCGTCGAGGCGTCCGAGCTGCAGGAGCGGGGGGCGGAGATCCAGGCGGACGTCGATACCCTGCAGCACCGTCGCGGGGTCGGGGCGCAGCTGACGCAGCGCCTCGAGCGCCTGCTCGAGGAAGGCCACCGCCTCGCGGTTGGCCGAGCGGGCGAGGGCCTTGGCCGCGGCGTCGCGGAGGTAGCCGACGGCGTCCATCCAGCGCTCGGCCCCCAGGGCATGATGGGCGAGCGCCTCGATGTGCTCCTCGCGACGGTCACGGTGGACCGTGGCCAGCGTCTCGACGATCCGCTCGTGCAGCGCGCGCCGCTGCTCCTTGAGAAGCCCGGAGTAGACGACGTCGTGCGTGAGCGCGTGCTTGAAGGCGTAGGCCAGGTCCGGGTAGAGGCTCGCCGTGAAGAGCAGCTCGGCGTCTTCCAGGACGGCCAGGCCGTCCAGCAGCGTCTGCGTGGGCACCGCGGTCACGGCCTGCAGCAGCGCGAAGGGCACCTCGCGCCCGATCACCGCGCTGGCCTGCAGCAGTCGCTTGCTCTCCTCGGGCAGCCGGTCCACGCGGGCGGCGAGCACGGCCTGGACGCGGTCGGGGATCAGGACGCCGGCGAGCGGCTTGGCCAGCTGGTGGGCGCCGCGCTCCCCGGCCAGCACGCCGGCCTCCACCAGCGAGCGGACGCACTCCTCCACGAAGAACGGGTTGCCGCCGGTCCGCTCGGCCAGCATGGACGCGAGCGGCGCCAGCTCCGGCATCCGCCCGAGCGCCTCGTCGACGAGGTTCCGCGCCGCGTCGCCCGCGAACGGCTCGACCCGGAGCGCGATGGCGTTGGGTCGCCCCGCCCAGTCCGGCCGGTACCCCGGACGGTAGGTCGTCAGCACCAGGACGCGCGCCGTCCGGATGTGGTCGGTGAGCTCGGCCAGCCACGCGAGGGTCTCGGAGTCGGTCCAGTGCAGGTTCTCGAGGATGAGCAGCACCGGCTGGCGCCGGCTCTCGCCGAGCACGATGCCGGTGACCGCGCTGAGGATCTGCCGGCGCCGCTCGGGGGGTGCCAGGGCCTCCCACTCCGGGTCGGCCGTCGGCAGGTTGCCCAGCGCCATCAGGGCGGGCACGGCCCAGGCCAGGCCGGCGTCGAAGGCGAGGATCCGGGTCACCACCCGCGTGCGAATGGCGAGGGCGTCCTCCTCGGGATCCACGTGGAAGTAGGCGGCGAGCAGCGCGACGAGCGGGGCCCACGGCGTTCCCTTGGCCAGGGCCGAGGCCTGCGTGTCCAGCACGAGCCAGCCCTGGGCCGGCGCCCCGGCCAGGAGCTCCGCGAGCAGCCGGCTCTTGCCGACGCCGGCCTCGCCGACCACGTCGACGATCTGCCCGCGCCCGGCCTGCGCCTCGCCGAGGCGCTGCCGGAGGAGGTCCATCTCCCGGTGGCGACCGACGAACCGGGAAAGCGCGCGCCCGCCCGGGCCCCGCCGGGCGTGCAGCGGCGCGGCTCCGGTCAGCTCGAAGACCTCGATGGGATCCTTCAGCCCGCGGATCGGCACCTCGCCGCGGGGCTCGACGACGACGTGTCGGTCGGCGAGCCGGCGCGTGACGGCGGTGATCAGCGTCGTCCCCGGACGCGCCAGCTGCTCGACGCGCGCGGCGAGGTGGGTCGTCTGCCCGACGGCGGTGTAGTCCATCTTGAGGTCGCTGCCGATCGACCGGACGACGACCTCGCCGGAGTTCACGCCGATCCGGATCTGCACGTCGAGCCCCTGCTGGCGGCGCGTCTCCTCGGCGAGCCGCGCGACCGACCGCTGCATCCGGAGCGCGGCGTAGCAGGCGCGGACGGCGTGGTCCTCGTGCGCGAGCGGGGCGCCGAAGAGCGCCATGATGCCGTCGCCCATCACCTGGTTCACCGTGCCCTCGAACCGGTGCACGGCTTCCATCAGGCGCTCGAGCACGCCGTCGAGGAGCACGCGCGCGTCCTCGGGATCGCGGTCGGCCAGCAGCTCGAGCGACCCCTTGAGGTCGGCGAAGAGGACGGTGACCTGCTTGCGCTCGCCGGGCAGGGCGGAGGCCTGGGCGGTGAGGATCTTGCGGGCGAGGTGGGTCGGCGTGTACGCCTCGGGCGACGCGAAGCGGGCGTCGCCCCCGCCGGTCAGCCCGGCGCCGCAGCTCTGGCAGAACTTGTTGGCCGGCGGGTTCGGAGCGCGGCACGCCGGGCACGCGAGCTCCAGCCGGGCGCCGCACTCGCCGCAGAACCGGGCCTCGACGGCGTTGTCGCGCTGGCACCGGGAGCACTGCATCGCGCGCCTGTCACCTCGGTTCGCAGCGTGTGGGCATCGCGGCGACCCAGCATAGGACCCCGGGTCGCAGGGGGTCAAGGCGGCCGCCTTGCGACGCATCGGGCGCCGGTGGTAGCGTGGCGGCGACTCCCAGGAGGTGTGCATGGCCGCCACCCTCGTGTCCAGACGCTTCACCGCGAAGGACGAGGCCGACGCGATCGACCTCGCGTTCGAGAAGGGCTGGTCTGACGGGCTTCCCGTCGTGCCGCCCACCGAGAGCCGCGTGCGCGCGATGCTCGACGCTGCCGGGCTCGCCCCCGACCAGCAAATCGCCTTCATCGCCCACCGGGCGGTGCCCGTCACCGCGGAGAAGGTCGCGATCAACGCCGTGATGGCCGGGTGCCGGCCGGAGTACATGCCGGTCGTCGTGGCCGCCGTCGAGGGTATCGGCGACCCGCGCTGGAGCTACCACGGGCCGGGCACGTCCACCGCGGGGGCCGGCGTGCTGACGATCGTCAACGGGCCGATCGGTCGGGAACTGGGCTTCAATTCCGGCGACAACCTCTTCGGGCCCGGCTGGCGGGCGAACCTCACGGTCGGCCGCGCGGTGCGTCTCGTGATGCGCAACGTGTGCGGCTCGCGGCCCGGCACGCTCGACCGGGGGACGCTCGGTCATCCCGGCCGGCTGTCCTACGTGATCGCCGAGAACGAGGCGGAGAGCCCGTGGACCCCGCTGCACGTGGAGCGCGGCTTCCGCCCGGAGCAGAGCACCGTGACCGTGGTGGCGGCGGAGGGGCCCCGGCAGTTCTACAACCAGCTGTCGAGCACGGCCGAGGGCGTGCTGACGACGCTGGCCGACGACATGCGCATCTCCGGCACGGCCATCGGCCAGCCGCACTACGTCCTCGTGCTGGCCGGCGAGCACATGCGCACGATCGCCCAGAGCGGCTGGGGCAAGAAGGAGATCCGGCAGTTCGTGTGGGAGCAGACGCACAACTCCCACGCGCACCTGAAGCGCACGCAGCGGATGTCCGGCGAGGTCCAGCCGGGCGACGAGGCGAGGATGCGGCCGCTGGTGGCCACGCCCGACGACATCCTGGTCGTCGCCGCCGGCGGCCGGGCGGGCGCCTTCTCCGCCTACATCCCGGGCTGGTCGAGCGCGAAGTCCTCGGCGGCCGTGACCAAGGAGGTCAAGCGATGATCGAGATCCTGGATCCCACCACGGAGGCGGCGACGCAGACCATCGCGTACGCGCCCCGGCCGACGGCGCTGGCCGGCAAGCGCGTCGCGCTGATCGAGAACACGAAGTTCAACTCCGACCGGCTGCTGGCCCGGATCGGCGACATCCTGAAGGCCGAGTACGGCGTGGCCGAGTGGACGATGTACCGCAAGCACAACTCCAGCGTGCCCGCCCACGCCGAGATCATCGAGCAGATCAAGGGCTCGGCGGACGTGGTGGTCGCCGGCATCGGTGATTGAGGGTCGTGCTCGTCGGGCAGTGTGCTCGACGGAATCCTGCTGGAGAAGCACGGCGTCCCGTCCGCCTCGATCATCACCGACGTCTTCGAGGCCACCGGCCGGGCGATGGCCGAGCAGTGGGGCCAGCCGCGCTACAAGTATCTGGCGATGCCGCATCCCATCGCCAACCTGACCGAGGCGCAGCTGGACCAGCGCGCCCGCGAGATGGCGCCGGAGGTCGTGAAGCTGCTCTTGACGGGCCAGGAGTGACTCGCCACGCCGGGGCGGCTCGCCGCCGCCCCGGCGGACCTCGCACGCCGTGCCCGTCGCACCGCCCGCTCCCTCCCCCCTGAGGCTCGACGGCTTCCGGCCGCCCTGGTGGTGTCGCAACGGCCACCTCCAGACGCTCTGGGGCCCGCTCACGCGCCGGCGCTCGCGCCCGCTCGCCCGCGAGCGGGTGACGACGCCCGACGGCGACTTCGTCGATCTCGACTGGCAGCCGGCGCCGGCGGGCGCCCCGCTCCTCCTCGTCCTGCACGGCCTCGAGGGCTCGACCCGCTCGCACTACGTGGTGGGGCTCCTCGATCTGGCGCGCGCGGAGGGCTGGCGCGCGGCCGTGCTCAGCTTCCGCTCCTGCAGCGGCGAGATGAACCGGCTGCCCCGGTTCTACCACTCGGGCGACACCGGGGATCTCGACCACGTCGTCCGGCTCCTCGTGGCCCGCCACCCGGTGGCGCCGCTCGTAGCGATCGGCGTGTCGCTGGGCGGCAACGTCCTGCTGAAGTGGCTCGGCGAGCAGGCGGAGGCCACGCCGCGGCAGGTGGCGGGCGCCGTCGGCATCTCGGTCCCCTTCGACCTGGAGGCGTGCGCGCGCCGCATGGATCGCGGGCTCCAGCGCCGGCTCTACACACCGTCGTTCATGCGCTCCTTCCGGGCGAAGGTGCGGGCCAAGGCGCGGGACTTCCCGGGCTTCGTGGACGTCCGCCTCGCCCTCCGGGCGCGCACGTTCGCCGAGTACGACCGCGCGGTGACGGCCCCGCTGCACGGCTTCGCCGACGAGGTGGACTACTGGCGGCGCTCCTCCAGCGGTCCGTACCTGGCGCGCATACGCCCACCCACGCTGCTCCTGGGCAGCCGCGACGATCCCTTCGTGCCGGCGACGTCACTCCCCGATCCCCGGGCGCTGCCCGCGCACGTGCGCACCGAGTTCGTGGCGGCCGGCGGGCACGTGGGCTTCGTCCAGGGGCCGCCGTGGCGGCCGTGGTCGTGGGCGGAGCGCCGCGCCGTGGCGTTCCTGCGCGCGGTTCTCGACGGCCGTGCGCTCTGCTAGCATGCCCTCCATGCGCCACGACGCCTACGGTCTGCCCGTCACGACGTCCGATCCCGAGGCCCTCGCGCTCTACGACCGCGCGGTGCACGCGCTGCTCGGCTGGGAGGCGACCGCGCTCGACCTCTTCCGCGCCGCCGCCGGCCGCGACCCCGGGCTCGCCCTCGCCCACGCCGGCGCCGCCATCTGCCTCTTCCTCGAGGAGCGGTTCGCGGAGACGAAGGACGCGACGGAGGCGGCGCGGGCGGCCGCGGTGACGCTGCCCGAGCGGGAGCGCCGGCACGTGGAGGCCGTGACGCTCTGGACCAGCGGCCAGGTGGCCGAGGCCGAGCGCGCGATGCGCGCGCACCTGGCCGACTTCCCGCGCGACGTGATGGTGCTGCAGCGGCTCTACTACGTGTGGTTCTGGCAAGGTCGCTTCGCGGACATGCTCGCCGGCACCGAGGGCGCCCTCCGCCACTACCCGGGCGACTCGTTCGTGCTCGGCATGCACGCCTTCGCCCTGGAGGAGAACGGCCGGTGCGGCGAGGCCACGCGCGCGGCCGAGACGGCGATCCGGCGCAACGCGCGCGATCCGTGGGCGGTGCACGCGCTGGCCCACGCGCTCTACGAGTCGGCCAGCTTCGACGAGGGGATCCGCCGGCTGCCCGCCGCCATCCACCCGTGCCGCGGCCTCAACTGGTTCCGCAACCACCTGTACTGGCACTTCGCGCTGCTGCACCTGGCGCGCGGCGACGTGGACCGGGCGAGCGCGATCGCGCGGGCGGCGTTCGAGCGCCGGCCATCGTCCATCGCCGGCGACCTGCACGACTCCATCTCCTTCCTCTGGCGGCTGGAGCTCATGGGGCGGCCCGTCGACGGCCGCTGGGGGCCGTTCGTGGCGATCGGCCGCGAGCGGATCGGCCGGATGGGGCTGGCCTTCCACGCCGCCCATGTGGCGATGGCCCTGGCCGGGGGTGGCGACTGGCCGACCGCGGAGAAGCACCTGGGCATGATCCGCGAGCGCGCGCCCAAGGACCGCACCGGGGTGATGGGCGAGGTGCTGGCGCCGCTCGTCGAGGGGCTCCACGCGTTCGCGGCGCGGGATTACCGGCGGGTGGTGGAGCGCATCGAGCCCCTGCGCGCCCGCATCGTCGAGCTCGGCGGCAGCCGGGCCCAGCGCGACGTCTTCCACGACACGCTCTTCGAGGCCGCCGTGCGCGCGGGCGACGCCGAACGGGCGCGCCGGTTCCTGGCCGAGCGCGTCGCCCGGCGGCCCGACCGGTTCTGGACCGAGCGGGCCGTGTAGCCGGCGGCGCCGGCACTCTCCCCGCCGCGATGAAGCCGGCCGTCGCGGTCATGGCGCGTGTCCCCGGCGCGGGGCCCGTGAAGTCGCGCCTGCACGCGGCGCTCGGCGCCGAGGGGGCGGCCCGTCTCTATCGCTGCTTCCACCTGGCGGGACGCCCGTCGCGGGCGCCGCGCACGGCCGCCTTCCTGGCCGCCGGAGCCGGCCCGCCGGGCGTCGCGGGCGAGCGATGATCGCGCCCGCGGTCGTCGCGCGGCTGGAGGGGCAGCTCGACGCGCTGGCCACGATCCTCGACGGCGCTGCGCCGGCGGCGCTCGAGGCGCGGCCCGCGGCGGGGGAGTGGTCGGCTCGCGAGAACCTGGCCCATCTCGCCCGCCACCACGCCGTCTTCCTCGAGCGCCTGGAGTCGATGCTGCGCGAGGACCGCCCGCGCCTCGGGCGCTACCGCGCGGAGGACGACCCGGAGTGGCCGGCGTGGATCGGCCTGCCCGTCGACGAGATCGTCGCCCGCCTGCGCGCCACCCGTGGCCGCGTGATCGAGCGGCTGCGCGGGCTCTCCGCCGCCGACGCCCGGCGCACC
>JAICGY010000108.1 GCA_025922915.1 Candidatus Methylomirabilota bacterium
GCCGGCCCTGGAGCGGGCGCTCGCGGAGTACCGCCGCGAGGCCGCCTAGAGAGGCCACAGCACGGGCGACACGCGGCGAGACCTTGCGACGACGGCCGGGAGGGGCTATCGTCCTTCACGAGCGCCGCATGAGGAGCCCCTTCCGTCTTCCGCCGGCGAGCGGTGCCGGACGCCACTCGTGATCTCCAGGGTCGCTCGCCTGCGCCAGCAGCCGCTTCGCCACCACCTCGTCATGCTCGTCGTGATCGCGGTCGTTCCCGTGCTGCTCTTCGCCGCGGCGATCTTCTTCGATCTGGCCGAAGAGCAGCAGGTCGCGGCCGAGCGCGGCCTGCGCACGTCGGTGCGCGCTCTGGCCACCGCGGTGGACCGGGAGATCGCGGCCTCGGTGCGCGGCCTCGAGGTGCTCGCCACCTCGCCGCTGCTCACCGGCGGGGACCTCCGCGCCTTCCATGCCCAGGCGGTGGAGGCGGCGCGGGTCCAGGACATGTGGTACGTCGTGGCGCTGACGTCGCCGGACGGGCAGATTTTGCTGAGCACCCTGCGCTCGCCCGGCGAGGCCCTGCCGTCGATCGCCGACCGCGAGTACTTCCGCCGGCTGCTCGCCACCGGGCGGCCGGCCGTGTCGGATCTCGTCCACGGGCGCACCACCGGGTGGCCCAATGTCACCGTCGCCGTTCCCGTCCACCGGGCCGGCGCTCTCCGTTACGTCCTCTTCGCCGGCATCAACCCCGAGGCCTTCGCCCGGATCCTGGCGGCGCAGGACATCCCCAGGGACTGGATCGCCAGCGTCATCGACAGTCGCCAGGTGATCGTCGTTCGCAACCGGGATCCCCGACAGTTCGTCGGTCGCGAGCTCATCGAGCCGCTGCGGCTCGCGGTCCGCGCCGCGCCACACGGCAGCGGCCGCTATCCCGTCTACGACAGCCCGGAGGTCCATCTGGCGTGGCAGCGAATCCCGTCGCTGGGGTGGACGGTCACGCTCGGGACGCCCGTGGCCCTGGTCGACGAACCGCTGCGCCAGTCCCTCCTGATGCTCGCGGCCGCCGGCCTGGTCGTCACGCTGGGGGGCGCCGGCATCGCGATCCTGTGGGGCCGCACGATCTCGGGCGCCATGAGCGGGCTCACCGCCTCGGCGGTCACCGTCGGGCGCGGGGGCGTCCCGGCGCACCGCGCCTCCGCCATCGCGGAGGTGGATGCCGTCGGCCGGGCGCTGGAGGCCGCGAGCGGCCGGATCGCGGAGCAGACGGCCGCCCTCCAGGCCAGCCACGCCCGGATCAGGCGGCTCGTGGACGCCAACCTCATCGGCATCGTGTTCGGCGAGGGGCGAGGGATCGTCGATGCCAACGATGCGTTCCTCCGGATGGTGGGTGAGAGTCGCGACGATCTCCACCGGGGGAGGCTGCCGTGGCGAGGCCTCACGCCGCCGGACTGTGCGATCGACGACGCGCCGAGCGCCGGGACAGGCGCACGGCAAGAGTGGCCCGCCCGGGAGAGCGAGTACCTCTGCTTCGACGGTACCCGGCTCCCCATCCTGGTCGGAGGCGCGCGGCTGGAGCCGGCGGAGCCGCAGTGGGTGGCATTCGTCCTCGATCTGACGGAGCGGAAGCGGGCGGACGAGGAACGCCGGCTCCGCGACGAGGCCGAGGCCGCCAACCGGGCCAAGGACGAGTTCCTCGCCATGCTCTCGCACGAGCTCCGCACGCCGCTCGCCGCGATCCTGAGCTGGACCCAGCTGCTGCGCAGCGGACAGCTGCGGGACGCGCAGGCGGCCGAGGCGCTCGACCGGATCGAGCGGAGCACGCGGCTGCAGAAGCGGCTCATCGACGACCTGCTCGACGTCTCCCGGATCGTCGTCGGGAAGCTGAGCATCGACCGGCGACCGGTGTGGGTGCTCCCCATCGTGAACGACGCGGTCGCTGCGCTCGCCCGGGACGCCGAGGTCAAGGGCGTCACGCTGCGCACGCGGTGCGGCCCGGCGGGCGTGGCGGTGCTGGGGGACCCCCAGCGCCTGCAGCAGGTCGTGCTGAACCTCGTGGGCAACGCGATCAAGTTCACGCCCCCCCGGGGCGAGGTCGAGGTGGCGCTCACCGGCGACCTCGCCCGGGTGGTGCTGACCGTCCGCGACACCGGGGAGGGCATCGAGCCCGATCTCCTCCCCCGCGTCTTCGATCGCTTCCGCCAGGGCGGCGGCCGGAAGGACAGCCGCAGCCTCGGCCTCGGGCTGACGATCGTCCGCCACGTCGTGGAGCTCCACGGGGGGATCGTGCGCGTCGAGAGCCCGGGGCGCGGCGGAGGCGCGGTGTTCACGGTCGAGCTGCCGGCGCTCGCCATCGGCGCCGCCGTGGCGGCCGGGGAGGCGGCGGCCGACCGGTGAGGGCCGTCCGGTGACTATCGCGGACGTTCGAGATCGCTGATCAGCGCCTTCATCTCGGCAATCTCCTCGCGCTGGCTCTCGATGATCCTGTCGGCGAGGTCTCGTACGCGCGGATCGGCGATCCGGGCGCGGGAGCTGGTCAGGATCGCGATCGAGTGGTGCGGGATCATGGCCCGCATGTACGACACGTCCTCGATCGTGGCCTGGCTGCGCACGAGCCAGAGCGCGCAGGCGAAGACGATGGCACTGCCGACGTAGATCCCGACGTTGACGGACCGGTTGGCATGCATGCGCAGCATGAAGCTCAGCATGATCACTGCCATCGCCGCCCCCATCACGAGTGCCATGTAGACCCGGGTCTCGCTGAAGAACAGGTGGTCGAGCTGGTACGTGTTCAGGTACATGAGCCCCAGCATGACGAGCGTGGAGGTCGCGACCATCCCGCCGAACCGCGCATACGCCTTCATCGTTCCGTCTCCTCCTTCACGGCGTCGGTACCCTGATGCTAGACTCCCGGCGACGTCCTCGAGGAGGAGCGACCGTGATCGATCCCGCCGCCGTGACCGCACGACACGAGGGCTGCCTGCCCGAGGTGCTGGGCATCCGCTTCGTGGAGGTTACCCCCGACCGGGTGGCCGCCGAGCTGGAGATCCGCGACGACCTCCGCACCATCGGCGGCGCCCTGCACGGGGGGGCCATCATGGCGTTCGCCGACACCGTGGGCGCCACCGCGACGTCGCTGAACCTGGCGCCCGGGGCCACCACGACGACGCTCGAGTCGAAGACGAACTTCTTCGCGGCCGGGCGCGCCGGCGTCGTGCGGGCGGAGGCCACGCCGCTCCACCGCGGCCGGCGCACGCACGTGTGGCAGACCCGGATCACCGACGGCGAGGGGCGACTGCTCGCGCTCACGATCCAGACGCAGATGGTGCTGCCGTCGCCTTGACACCCTGCGCGCGCGGGGACTAGGCTGGCCTCGATGACACGCGCGATCCGCATCGTGGCCGGCACCGTCAGCGCGCGCGGCGCGCTGGGCGACGACGCGGCGGCGACGGCGATCTGGGAGGCGCTGCCCCTGGAGGCGAAGGCCGAGACCTGGGGCGACGAGATCTACTTCGACATCGGCATCACGGCCGTGCCCGAGCAGCTCCATGCCACCGTCGAGTTCGGCGACCTCGGCTACTGGCCGCCGGGGCGCGCCTTCTGCATCTTCTTCGGCCCCACGCCGATGAGCCGGGGCGACGATATCCGCCCGGCGAGCCCGGTCGGCGTCGTCGGACGGGTGGAGAACCCGAAGGCCTTCACGACGGTGCGGGCGGGGACGCCGGTGCGGATCGAGCGAGCGTGAGCAGGAAAGGAGAGACGCGATGAAGATCTTTCTCGACACGGCGAGCGTGGCCGAGATCCGCGAGGGCGTCGCCCAGGGCGTGGTGGACGGCGTGACGACCAACCCCTCGCTGATCGCCAAGGAGAAGCGGCCGTTCCGGCCGCTCGTCGAGGAGATCTGCGCGACCGTCCCCGGCGACGTGAGCCTGGAGGTCGTCGCCATCGAGTTCGAGGCGATGATCAAGGAGGGCGAGGAGCTCGCGAAGATCGCCCCGAACGTCGTGGTGAAGTGCCCGCTCACGCCGGCCGGCCTGAAGGCCGTGAAGCACCTCACCGGCAAGGGCATCCGGGTGAACCAGACCCTCTGCTTCTCGCCGGGGCAGGCGCTGCTCTCGGCCAAGGCCGGGGCCTTCTACATCAGCCCGTTCCTCGGCCGGCTCGACGACATCGGCCACGTCGGCATGGACCTCGTCCGCGACATCTGCGAGATCTATCGCGTGCAGGGCTTCACGACGCAGGTGCTGGCCGCCTCGATCCGCAACCCGCTGCACGTGGCCGACGCCGCCAAGGCGGGCGCGCACGTGGCCACCATGCCGTTCAGCGTGCTCCAGCAGCTCGTGAAGCACCCGCTGACCGACATCGGCCTCAAGAAGTTCATCGACGACTGGGAGAAGTCGGGCGCGAAGATCTGACCGCCGCCGGGGCAGGCCCGGCCGCCGGGCCTACTTCCGGCCGTGCCCGCGCCCCTTCCCGCGCCCGCGGTCGTCGTCCCGGTCGTCGTGCTTCCAGTTGCGCTTCCGCGACCACTCGCCGCCGTACTCGTCGTGCCAGCGCGGCGCGTTCGTCTGCTTCCACTTCTTCCAGTGGCCGGGCGGGACGCGATAGTACTGCACGGGCACTCGCAGCACCGGGCGGGGCACGAACTGGGGGGCGACCAGGATCCACGGGCCGACGTGCCGGGAGCTGACGTACCAGCCGTTGCCGGCGAATGCCCAGTACTGACCATTGTAGAAGAACAGGTTACCCTCGACGGCGGGCACGTACTGGACGGCCGGCACCTGAGGGACGACGACCAGCCGAGGCGGCGCCGGCAAGTGGATGCCGATGTCGATGCGCACCTCGGCCTCGACGGGTGCGACCAGGACCAGCAGGAGCAGCGCGACGAAAAGCAGGTACATGAGCAGCCCCCCTCGGCTGCCCATTCTCGCCGATCAGGCGTCCCGGATCCTAGGGGTAATCGTTACAAAAGGCGTGGCCGCACCTCGACGGCGAACCGCTCGTAGATCGCCGTCGCGTCGGCCACGTCCCGCATCCGCGGCTCCAGGATCAGGTGCGTCACGCCCAGGTCGCGCAGGCGCGCCAGCTCGGCAAGGGTCTCGTCCGCGGAACGCCGGGCGGGCAGCCCCACGCGGGCGCTGATCGTCACGGTCTTCGGGTCGCGACCGGCGCGCTCGCACTCCTGGCGCAGGCGCGCCGCGCCCTTCGCGAGCCCCTCGGCGTCGGGGAAGGCGGCGTGCCAGCCGTCGCCGAGCGCGGCCACCCGGCGGAGCGCGCGGTCGGTGTGGCCGCCGATCCAGATGGGGATGGCGCCGGCGGCCGGGCGGGGCCGGCAGGCGACGGCCTCGAACGCGAAGAACTCGCCCCGGTGCTCCACGCGCTCCTCCGTCCAGCACTTTTTCAGGATACGGATCGCCTCGTCGCTCCAGGCGCCGCGGCGCGGGTAGGGCACGCCGAGGAGCTCGATCTCCTCGCGCATCCACCCCACGCCGGCGCCCAGGATCACGCGGCCGGGGGCCAGGTGATCGAGCGTGGCGAGCATCTTGGCGAGCAGCACGGGATGGCGGTGCGGCAGCACCAGCACGCTGGTGCCGAGGCGGATGCGTCCGGTCCCGCCCGCCACGAGGGCGAGGGCGGTGAGGGGCTCCAGGAAGTCCGTGGCCGGCGCGAGCGGGAAGTCGCCGGTCGCGCTGTAGGGATAGCGGGACGCGATCCGGTACGGGATCACGACGTGGTCGCTCACCCACGCGGAGTCGTAGCCCAGCGCTTCCAGCCGGCGCGCGGCGAGCAGCAGCCCCTCCCGCGTGGCGGCCGGACCGTACACCGGCAGGTGGGCGCCGATCTCCATGGTCATCGCGCCTCGCCGTGGACGATGCGCTCGCGCAGCTCCCCGGCGCGGATCATCTGGCCGAGGCGCGAGCGCTGGATCTTGCCGCTCGACGTCTTCGGGATGGTGCCCGCCCGCACGAGCAGCACGCGGGCCGGCCGGTGGCCGCGCTCCTGGTGCACGCGCGCGACGATCTCGCGCACCAAACCGTGGTGGGCGCCCGGCGCCTCGTCCTCGCTGCGGACCTCGGCGACCACGTACAGCCGCTGCGTCCCCGACCGCTCGCTGTCCACCCCGACCGCGGCCGAGTAGCGCACGCCCGGCACGTGGTCGACGACCTCCTCGACGTCGGCCGGCAGCACGTTCTCGCCCCCCAGGATGATCAGGTCCTTGAGCCGGCCCGTGATGAAGAGATAGCCCTCATCGTCCACGAAGCCGAGGTCCCCCGTGCGCAGCCAGCCGTCCGGGCCGAGCACGCGCGCGGTCGCCTCGGGATTGTTGTAGTAGCCCCGCATGACGCCGGGGCTCCGGACGCAGATCTCGCCCTCGGCCCCCGCGGGCAGGAGGACGTCGGGGCCAGGCGGCTCGTCGTCGGCCCGGGGCGCCGCGATGCGGACGGCGACGCCGCGGCAGGGCCGGCCGACCGAGAGGAAGCGCTGGCTGGCATCGAGACGGAGCGGCTCGCCGCGCGGCCAGATCGCCACCGCGAGCGTCGCCTCGGCGAGGCCGTAGCACGGCGAGATCACCCGCTTGAGCCCGAAGTGGCGCTCGAATCCCTCGATGGTGGAGAGCCGGACCGGCTCCGCCCCCGAGAGCGCCGACTTGAGGCTCGTGAGGTCCAGGTCGGAGGTGTCCCGGACGTGGCGGACGCAGTTGCGGTAGCCGAAGTCGGGGGACACCGTGAACGTCGCGCGCACTCGCGTCACCAGCTCGAGCCAGACGCGCGGGTTGCGGAGGTCGGGCGGCAGCAGCCAGAGCGGGGTGGCGACCAGCGGCGGCGTCAGCGCGCACCCGATCAGCCCCATGTCGTGATAGAGCGGCAGCCACGACACGACCCGATCGTCGGCCGCGATGCCCGCGGCCTCCGCCATGAACGTGCACGTGCTGACGACGTTCGCGTGCGTGAGGACGACGCCGCGCGGCTGCCCGGTGCTGCCCGACGTGTACTGCAGGAAGGCGACGTCTCCGGGTGCTGCCTCGTGAAGCGGGGGCGCCGCCGCCTCGGTGTCGAGCTCGTTCGGCTCGACGACCGCCCGGACCGAGCCCGCCAGCGCGACGCTGCGGTCCACGCCGGCCCGGAACCAGCCGATGGTCGCCACGGTGGTGGCCTCGGCGTCGCGCAGGATGGCGGCGGTCGTCTCGACGCCGAGCGTCGGATAGAGCGGCACCGGCACCGCGCCCACGCGGAGCGCCCCGAAGAAGGTGTAGAAGAACTCCGCGCTGGTCGGGTAGATCAGGGCGACCTTGTCCCCGCGCGTCACGCCGGCCCGCACGAGGCCGGCCGCATAGCGGCCGCTCTGCTCCCACAGCCGCCGGTACGTGACCGTCTCGTCGTACAGCGTGAAGTACGGCCGGTCGGGCGTCCGCTCCGTCCGCCGGCGCATCAGCTCCGCGAGCGTCGCGGCCTCGATCGGATCCAGGACGGCCATGCCACCTCCTCTCAGGAGCGCGCGTCGAGCGTGGCGGTCGTCTCGTGATCCTCGCCGTTCCTCAGATACAGGATCGGCAGGGAGTCGCCGGGTCGCCGCCCGCGCAGCGTGCTCCGGAGATCGTCGAAGCCGTTCATCACCGCGCCGCCGACGCGCACGAGCACGTCGCCCTCGCGCAGCCCCGCCCGGTCGGCGGCGCTGCCGGGAAGCACCTGGGCCAGCCGGACGCCGTCGGACTCCTCGCGCCCGTCGGCCGCCACGCCCAGCACCACCGGCGCCGCGCCCCGCTCGCGGCCCGGCCGCCGCGGCGCGTGGGCGACCCAGGCCGGGCGCTCGCCCGCGGCCAGGCGGCTGGTGACGTCGCCGGCGACGGCGGCGATCCGCGCCATGCCGGCGGCGTCGATCCGGCCCGCGGTGTCGGTCGGGCGATGGTAGTCCGGATGGATGCCGGTGTGGAAGAACAGCACGGGCGCCCCTGCCGAGTAGAACCGGCTGTGATCGGACGGTCCCCACGGCAGCCCCCGCAGCGTGGCCGGGAGCGCGGCCGCCCGCGTCGCGCTTTCGACCGCCGCGCGCAGGCCGTGCCCGCTGTCGACGCCGCCGATCGTCAGCCGCCCGTCGCGCAGTCGTCCCACCATGTCGAAGTTCAGCATGGCGGCGGTGCGCTCGATGGGAGTGGCGGCCCGCCGGACGTAGTGCGCCGACCCGACGAGGCCGATCTCCTCGGCCCCGAAGAGGACGAAGACGAGCGTCCGCGGCGCTCCGCCCGCCTCGGCCAAGGCGCGCGCCAGCCCGACCACGAGCGCGGTACCGGACCCGTTGTCGTCGGCGCCGTGATAGGTCTCGTCCCGCACCGTGCCGAGATGGTCGTAGTGCGCGCCGAGCACGATCGCCTCGGACGCGAGGTCCGGATCCACACCGGGCAGGACGCCGACGACGTTGACCGCCGTGCGCGCGGCGTCGGCCAGGTCGACGCGCAGGCGCACGCGTCCGGGCACGAGGAGGGGCGCCGGCGCCCGCCGCTCGGCGATCGCCGTCGCGCGCTCGGCGACCGTGGCGCCAGCCGGCGCCAGCAGCGCGTCCGCCGCCGGCTCGGTGATCGCCGCGGAGACGATGCCGACGGCGGCAGCGGTGGCGGCGAGCGCGGGCAGCCGATCGTCCACCACGAGCACGGCGCGGGCGCCGTGGCGGCGTGCGGTGATCAGCTTCTCGAGCCGCGAGCTGCGCACGCCCGGCAGGTGCTCGGGGACGCCGTCGAGGACGACGGCGATGCGATCGCGCACGTCCACGCCCGCCCACTCGTCCCAGCCCTGCTCCAGCGCGCTGATCCCGTGCCCGACGAAGACGATCTCGCCCGTGACGTCCCGGGCCATCGACCCTCCGTGTGGCGTCCAGTCGCGGCCGAGCTCGAAGCGCCGCGTGGCGGGCGCCGCGGCCTCGAGGAGGCTGTCGGCTGCAACCCGTGTGCCGGGCGACAGCACGAAGCTCTGGAACCAGGTACCGTCGTCGCCTCCGGGTCGGAGCCCGGCGGCGGCGAGCCATTCCGCGAGCCGGCGGGCCGCGAGGTCGCCGCCCGGCGTGCCGGAGCGCCGGCCGTCCATCTCGGGCGTCGTGAGCTCGTGCACCAGCCGCCCCAGCTCGTCGGCCGAGGGCGCCGTGATCGGCCGTGCCCCGTGCGCGGCGACGGCGGCGAGCACGACGGCGAGGAGGGCGAGCGCGAGGGTGGGCCGCCGGATCACCCGCGTATTGTACTCAGGGCCCGCCGAACGGCTCATCAAGTGCCGTTCATGCCGGATTTTCGCCCGTCGTCGCCGACGCCGGCAGGTTCCCTCGCTGTGGTGCGGCGTGACGGCGTGACGGCGCGTCTCGTGATCGCGACCGCCTCAAGCTCTTGGCGGGGCCGGCGGCGTGGTGATGGCCTTGTCGGTGGGGCCGCCCGTGGTAATGGAGCAACCCGCTGCCCCGCTCTCAGGTCTGTGCGGCTCTCAGTGCCTGACTTCCCTCGAACGAGATCCCAAGGCGGTCCGGCGAGCAGATCGACCCCTGAAGGCACGTTCCAGCGGGGCTGCCGCCCGGTGAGATCGTGGCGCGGCCAGCCGAGAGATTCACGACACAGGCGGCTCGGGGCCGGCCAGCGGGCGAGACCGGCGACCGCCGAAGAGCCGCCATCGCCGATCACAGGATCGCCGGACCGTGGTCACGAAGTAGCCGTGCAACACGTGCGGTCGCACGCTCGCGTGGCGGAACTCCGCGCCGTCATTGGACGCTCCTGGTGTGGCTCCGCCCTTGCTAGGCCTGGGCGCGTCCGCTATCACCGAGTGCATGGGAGGAAGCTTATGAAGCACCGATCTGGACGGGGTCGGCGTTGTCTCTTGCTGGCGATCGCGGCACTGGCGCTCACGATCACGGGCCATGTGCGAATCGCGGCGATCGTCACGACGGCAGGAGAGGCGGCCCGTCCCGTGGAGCGCGTCCCGAGCGTCCGTGAGCAAGCCTACATGGACGCCCTCGGCAAGATGGGACTCCCGTCGGACAGCGACGGAACCGGGGTGCGGAAGTGATGCGCGAGGCTGCGGATATCGGCTCCGGGGTATTCGTCGCCGAGCGCCAACCGTGGGTGGTGGCGCTCGTCACGCTGATGCCTGGCGGTCCAGCAACGCCGGACTCACTGTCGAGCGGGTGGCGCGGGCTCTTTCACTACGCCGGCCAGGACTTCCGAGCCGACTACTGGTTCCCGAACGAGCGGCTTGACTGCAACGACTCGTCGATCGCCTGCATCGTGTTGCGGTCGGGACAACACCGAGACGCGATTATCAAGGGCATGCCGTTCGTCGTGCGCGACGGTGCGCTCGTGATCGGGTACGGCGTCGTGACGGCGGTCGCCGGCCTGCAGTAGACGGCAGCGCACCCTCTCGGCAAGCTGGAACGGGTCCATGGGCTTCATGATGTGGGCGTCGAGTTCGGCCCGCATCGCCTCCTCACGGTCTACCGCCCGCCCATCGCAGTGGAGGCTACGAGCAGAGCCGTCTTCCCGACGCCGATGACTCGCAGCCGGCGGGCCAGTTCATAGCCGTCGACCTCGCCAGGAAGTCTGATGTCGGTGACGATGACGTCGCGCGTGTTTGAATCGTGCTCGACCTGAAGAATCCGCGCGCCCCGTTCTGGGCCCGAAGACGGTCTACGACGGCAGCTAGGTTGCAGCGAATTGGGGCGTCCCCGGGGAGGTGCCCAAGCGGGCCCCACCGCGACGAGGCGGCCTCCAAACAGTGAGAGCCGGGGACGGCAGGGCCGCCGGGGGGCCCATTCAACCCCCTCCTAGCGGCCCTGTTCTGCGCCGGGCGGCCATGATTCTCGCGGTTCACTCGACCGTCACGCCACTCGCACCAGCGGCCTACCTCGTCGAGATCGCGGTCGGCCTCGGTGCCCATGCCTGGACCCCGTTGGCAGAGCCGTCGGCCCCGTGGGGGCTGTGCGGCGGGCCGTGGCGGCCAGGATCTCGATCACAGCGCGCACGCATGACGTTGCCCGCGCCTCAACCCCCGAGGGCAACCTCGGTCGATTGCTCATCGGCTCACCAACCAGCCCGCGATAGTGCTCCCGAGAACTATCACGACTCTGATGATCATCCATGGAGCGAAGCCGAGCCTGGCTACCAGGCGAGGGTTACTCGTTCGATGAGCTGATCCGCCCGGAGCAGCCGCGACGGGGGATGGTGTGGCCTCTAGTGCCCAAGCGGTCTTGAGATTGAGGGCGAGTTCGAACCTCATCGCTCGCTCCACGGGAAGGTCGGCGGGGCGGGCACCTTTGAGGATCTTGTCTATAAAGGCCGCGCC
>JAICGY010000109.1 GCA_025922915.1 Candidatus Methylomirabilota bacterium
ATGCTCCATCGGCCGGCCGGACGGCCAACGTCACACCGCCTCCTTCCACTCCCGGAGAGAGAAATTGGCACCGTCCAAGGATACTGTGGCACCGACGGGTGCGCCATAGGCCCCGCGGCAAGACGCGGCGGCTGCTCCGCCGCGCGCGGCGTTTGTCGCTGGCACCGGCGCTGCTGACTCGCTTCTCATGACCGGCGAGACGCTCGCCGTCGTGTGGCTGGCCTTTCGAACCGGCCGGCCCGCGGACCGTCGATGCGACCCGTCTGATGCACCGTCGACGGCCAGCCCCTCCACGACTCCGGGGGCGGTCCCAGTAGCCCGGTCGCGAGTCCGTTCCGCCGGCCCCGGGACGCCGGACACGGCCTCGAAGGAACGCGCGAGCAGCAGGCCGCCTTCCGTCCACATCCCGATCCCGCCGACCCGAACCCTCGCTCCTGGTTGCACGGCTCGATAGGCGTCGAGAGGGGTCTCGCTCAGGCAACTCCCTGGTCACCGACCGCCATGACTATCTTCTGAGCGGCGATCCGGAGCATCTCACCGTCGAGGGTCACGGGCACCGGAAGCTGCGCGCTCGCGGGGGAGCCGGCGGAAGCGAGCACCCGCGACCAGAGCAAGCAGGAAGAGCAATCGAGCCACGAAACTCCCCGAGGCGGCGGCGTCCGCGCGACCACCACGTGGTAAAGACTGCATCGTTGTGCCTCCGGTCAGCATGCGGGCGCGCGCCTCGTCCGTTCCAGCGCGCGTCTGTCCGTTCATTCGCGCGGCGGCGCCCGCGCCGGCGGAAGGCCGGCACGGGCGCCCAGCCCGGTTATCGCTTCTTGTCCATCTGCTTGCTGTCCATCCGCTGCGACCCGGTCGGGGGAGAGGCTGCCGCCGGCGCGTCGCCGATGCCCACGCGAATCGTCATCTCCTCGCCTTCACGAACCCCCTGCAGGGCGGAGGCGGGCAGGGGCAGGTGGACCGTCCCGTCATCGGTCTTCAACGTGACCCGACCCTGCTGCCGGTCGATCGCGGTGACCTCTCCGGTGATCGTGTGCGGTCCTGTCGACCGTGTTCGCTTCCCGTTCACCACATCGACATCGACGGAGTAGGCGGGTACGAAGGCGTACGGGTCGTAGGCATGGTACGGATGGGCGTAGTGCGGGAAACGCCAGTAGCCGGGGTACCCGGCGTAGATGCGGTCGAGCTCCAAGTCGGCACGCACGCTCTGCACGCCCGAGGTCTGGCGCGCCGCGTCCACCGCCTTCCGCATGAGGTCGAGCCGAGGGACGTCGCCTTCGAGATAGACGCGACCGTTCTCGGCCTCCACGATGAAGCTCCAGACATTGTTCGGGCCCTCGACGCGCCATCCCTGGAACCACCAGTCCTCGCCGGCCTTGGCGCCGTCGATCGCGGACGCGATGTTCCGTGCCACGCGGCGGACCAGCTCGGCGTCGGCCACCGGGGTGCCGGCGCCGGTTGCAGGATCGACACGAAGATTGTTCTGCACCTCGGTGATGCCGATGGTCTTGCGGGCGATCCGGCTGATCCGCTCCTTGGTCCTCTCGCTGGGCACCGTCCCGCTGAGGGTGAGCCTCCCGTTGTTCACGGTGGCCTTGAAGTCCCCTCCGACCCAGGCCTTCTCGGCCAGCCGGACCATCACGAAGTCCTCGAGGAGTGCGCTGACGTCCTGCTGGCCGCCCATCTCTTGCGGCTGGGCCTGCTGGGACTGAGGCTGGCTCTGGCGCTGTTGCGGCGGCCGCTGCTGCTGCTGCTGCTGGGCGTCGGCGTGCGGCACCGAGGCCAGCGGAGCGAACGCCAGCACGAATGCGATGGAGCTGATCTTCCACATGAGGTTGTTCCTCCCTTCGACGGATGGATGTTTCCGCCCGCCGAGAAGGACATCGCAACATCCGTACCCGTACAGCCGACCGCACCGCGCCCGCGCAAGCGGGCGATCGACGCAATGCGGTGGCCGCGCATCGGCGACGGAATGTCGCGGTCCCGACACTCTGACGCCGGGGCCGGCCGATCGGGACCGTCTCGTGCGCCGGCTTTCAACGAGCGCCGGCGCACGGCGCCGGCATCGAGATTCCCGCTCAGTCGCGGGCGCCCTGGATGGCGGGACGAGCGCGGCGGCGGCGCCGGAGGCGCGCGTGGGCGCGGACCCACGCGCGGCGCGACGCCAGCCAGCCGCGGGCGTCGTCGAACAGCGAGTAGAGGACGGGCGTGGCCACGAGCGTGAGCAGCAGCGAGAGCATCTGGCCACCGAAGATCACCGAGCCGATCGCGCGGTTGTCGCCGGCGCCCACGCCCCGGGCCAGGATCAGCGGGACCATGCCGGCGACGAACGCGAAGGTCGTCATGAGAATCGGACGGAGCCGGTCGCGGTTGGCCTGCAGGATCGCCGGTAGCCGGTCGAGGCCGGCGGCCCGCAGCCCGTTGGTGTGGTCGATCTGGAGGATCGCGTTCTTCTTCACCACGCCGAAGAGGACGAGCAGCCCGAGGGCGGTGTAGATGTTCAGCGACTGGCCGAAGAGCAGGATCGACAGCAGCGCGAACGGCACCGTGAGCGGCAGCGTCAGGAGAATCGTCACCGGGTGCAGCCAGGACTCGAACTGCGCGGCGAGGACCAGGTACATGAAGACGAACGAGAGCAGGAAGGCGAGGACGAAGTTCCGCGCCGCCGCGCCCATCTCCTTGGAGACGCCGGCCGTGCCCGCCACGTAGGTCGGGTCGAGGTCGAGCCGCCTGAGCTCGGCGTTCAGGGCGTCGAGGGCCTCCTGCTGCGAGTGGCCAGGCAGCATGTTGGCGGTGACGGTCACCTGGCGGCGCCGCCCCAGCCGGTTGATCTGCGAGGGGCCCTCGGTCTCGCTGAAGGACGCGACGTGGTCGAGGCTGACGGCGCCCAGCTTCGAGGACGGGACGGCCATCTGGCGCAGGCCGTCGGCATCGCTCCGCCACCGGCGGCGGGCGCGGGCGTGCACCTCGTACTGCTCGCCCCCCTCGTTGTAGGTCGAGATCTCGCGCCCGCCGACCATGATCTGGAGACTGCTGGCGACGTCGGCCATCTCCACGCCGAGCTCGGCCGCCTTGGCCCGGTCGACCTGCACGGCCAGCTCGGGCTTGCCCAGGACCAGCGTCGTGTCCACGTCGACGGCGCCCGGCGTCCGCTCGAGGGCCGCCACCAGGCGCTCCGAGTACCGGGCCAGACGCTTGATGTCGGGGCCGGACAGGTAGAAGGCGACCTCCTTGTTCTCGTCGCCGCCGCCGCCGATCGCGTCGACCGCCGACACCGACACGCGGAGCCCCTCGGCCGCGAAGCGCGGGATGACGCCGCGCCGGACCTGGTTCATGAGGTCGAACTGGGGCGTCGCGCGCTCCTCGACCGGGGCCAGCTTCACGAAGATCGTGGCCACGTTGGCCGAGCGGCGCTCGTCGTCGGCCACCAGGACGACGCTGTAGCGGACGCCGGGCAGCCGCTTGATCTCGCGGCCGATGCGGGTGGCGATGAGCTCCGTCTGCTCGACGGTGGTGCCCTCCGGCGCCCGGATCTGGACGCCGAACTGCGACTCGTCGTTCTTGGGCAGGAAGTCCTTCCCCACGGCCATGAAGAGCGGCACCGTCGAGCCGAGCGAGGCCACGCAGGCCAGGACGATCACCCAGCGGTGCGCCATGGACCAGCGCAGGAGCCTCAGGTACCCGCGCTCGACGGGGCCGAAGAACCGCGACTGCCGCGAGGTCCGCTTCGCGCCCCGGTCGATCGAGAGCCAGCGGCTCGCCAGCATGGGCGTCACCGTGAAGGCCACGAGCAGCGAGACCAGGATCGCGAAGGCCATGGTGAGCCCGAAGGAGTGCATGAACCGGCCGACGATGCCGCCCATGAAGGCGACGGGCAGGAACACCGCGACGAGGGAGAACGTCGTGGCGAGGACGGCGAGGCCGATCTCACGCGTGCCCTCGAGGGCGGCCGCCACCGGCGGCAGCCCCTCCTCCTCCATCTTCCGGTAGGTGTTCTCGAGCACGACGATCGCGTCGTCGATGACGATGCCGACGGCGAGCGTGAGCGCGAGCAGCGTGAGGATGTTGAGGGTGAACCCCATCGCCCACATGAGCGCGAACGAGGCCACGATCGAGGCCGGGATGGCGATGGCGGCGATGATCGTCGAGCGCCAGTTCTTCAGGAACGCCAGCACGACCAGGGAGGCGAGGAGGGCGCCGACGAGCAGGTGCTCCTGCACGGTCGCCACCGACGCCCGGATGTACTCGGACTGGTCGCGGACGACCTCGACGCGATACCCGGCCGGCAGCCGCGGCTGCACGGCCTCCAGCCGCTCCCGCAGCGTGTCGACGACCTGGACCGTGTTCGTGCCCGACTGCTTGCGGATGGCCAGGACCACGGCGGACTTGCCGTCGATGTTGGCCGCCGTCTCCGGCTCCTCGGTGCCGTCCTCCACCGTCGCCACGTCGCGCAGCCTGATCTGCGTGCCGCCCCGCGTGGCCACGACGACGTCCTCGAAGTCGCGCACGGTGTCGACGCGACCGCGCAGGCGGACGGTCAGCTCGCGGGCGCCCTGGCCCACGTTGCCGCCCGGCATCTGGAGATTCTGGGCGGCGACGGCGCGGCTGACCTCGGCCGCGGTCAGGCCGTAGGCGCGCAGGCGGGCCGGGTCCAGCTCGAGGTTGATCTGGCGCAGGCGCCCGCCCAGGAGGCGCACGTCGCCGACCCCCGCGAGCGACTCCAGCTCGCGGCGCAGCGTCTTGTCGGCGAACTCCGTGATCTCGCGGATCGGCCGGCTGGCCGAGACCGCCACGTAGAGGACGGGCTGGGCGTCGGGATCCACCTTGTCGATCACCGGCGGCTCGATGTCGCGCGGCAGGTCGGGCAGGACCTGGTTCACCTTGGCCTGCACTTCCTGGCGCGCCACGTCGACGTCCTTCTCCAGCCGGAACTGGACGACGACCAGCGACGTGCCCTCCGTGGAGATCGAGCGCAGCTCCTCGATGCCGGCGATCGTGTTCACCGCGCGTTCGATCCGGTCGGTGACCTCCGTCTCGATCTCCTCCGGCGCCGAGCCGGGCAGGCGGGTGGTGACGGTCACGATCGGGAAGTCGACGTCGGGGAAGAGATCGACGCCGAGCGTGAGGTAGCCGAACACGCCGACCACCACCAGCGACAGGACGATGACGGTCCCGAGGACGGGGCGGCGGACGGAGAGCTCGGCGAGCCACTGCACGGCGGCCTACCTCGACGTCGCGCCGGCCGCGCCCGGCCCGGCGACGGCGACGAGCGTGCCGTCGTCCAGCCGCTCGTGGCCGCCGACGGCCACCGTCTCGCCGGCCTCGAGCCCGCGCTCGATCTCCACGAGCTCGCCGACCTGGCGGCCGGGCTGGACGAGCCGGCGCTCGGCGCGCTCGTTCCGGACCACGAAGACGCTCGACACGCCGGCGACCGTGCGCACGGCCGCCGCCGGCACGAGGACGGCCGGGCGCACCGCGGGCAGCTCGACGCTGGCGGTGACGAAGAAGCCCGGCTGCAGCCGCCCGTCCCGGTTCGGCACGACGGCCTCGACCACGAGCGCGCGGGAGTCGGCGCGGACCGAGGGGCCGACCCACGCCACGGTGCCCTCGAACCGCCGGTCCGGGTAGGCCTGCACCGCGAACGAGACCTTCTGCCCGCGCCGGACGGCGCCGATCGCGCTCTCCGGCACGGCGAGCTCGACCCGCAGCGGATCGGTCCGGACGAGCGTCGCGACCCGCGCGCCCTTCGTCAGGTACTGGCCGACGCTGACGTGCCGCTCGGCGATCAGGCCGTCGAACGGCGCCCGCACGACGGCCTCGGTGACGGCCCGTCGCGCGAGGGCCACGCGCGCGCGCTGGGCGAGGTGCGTCTGGTGGAGCTGGCGCGCCGTGTTGATCTCGGCCTCGTGCTCGGCGCGCGCCGTGAGGTACTCCATGCGGCGCAGCTCGTAGTCCGACCGGGATACCAGGCCGCGCTCGACGAGGGTGGCGTAGCGGCGATGCTCGGCCTCCGCGCGCTCCGCCGTCGCCTGGGCCTTGCGGGCATCCGGCGTCGCGGCGGGATCGAAGGTCGCCCCCGGGGTGAGGCCGAGGCGGGCGGCCGTCTGGGCCTCGGTGGCCTCCGCCTCGCGCAGCGCGTGGCGCGCCTCCTCGTCGTCGACGCGGGCGACGACGGCGCCGGCCGGCACGACGCTGCCGCGCTCCACGCGCGTCTCCAGCACGCGCCCGGCCACCTCGGACGCGATCTCGGTCTGCGCGTCGGGCACCAGGCTGCCGGTGACCTCGAGCTGCCCGGGCAGCCGGCGGGCCTCGGCGCTCGCGACCTGGACGGAGACGGGGACGGCGGGGGCAGCGGCCGGGGCCGTCGCCTCGGTGCGGCCGCAGCCGGCGGCGAGCAGGCCGCCGAGCAGCGCGAGGGCCACGAGCCGGAAGGGCAGGGCTCGCGTCACGACCGGTCCTCCGCGAGGGCGAGCCGGCAGATGCGGTCGTCCAGTGACTGCTCGAGCGTGCGGAGCGCGGGCGCCGGCACCCGCGCGAGCGCGTCGATCTCCTCGCGCGTGAGCGCCAGCCCCGCCCGCAGCGCCGTCCCCGCCGGGTCCGCCCGGAACCGAGCGCGGAACGTCGGGTCGGTGACCAGCTTGCCCAGCGCCCGCTCCACCGCCTGCTGACTCATTCCGTCCTCCCGGGCGGAAGGACCTGTGCAAGCGACGTTCCTCGCCTTCCGCGCCCGAAGGGCGGCGGAAAGCGCGTGCCGCCACGCCCGCATGACGATTTCCACGCACCCGGGATGTCGATTTCCAGGCAGCTGCGCGAGAATCGACAGCGCCTCGCCCGCCCGTCGCGGCGGCAGGACTCCTCAGGCGACGGGCGGCTCGCTCTCGATCGCGCCGCGTGTGGCGAGCCAGCGGGCGACGAGCCCGCAGAGCGCGCCCCACGCGAGGCCGGCCGCCCACCCCGCCAGCACGTCGCTCGGGTAGTGCACCCCCAGGTAGACGCGGCTCAGACCGATCAGGAGCACGAGCACGAGCGCGACGGCGAGGGCGTAGGCCCGGATCCGGCGGCCGGGCAGGATGACGGCCAGCAGGGCGCCCAGCGTGAGGTAGACGACGGCCGCGAGCATCGAGTGACCGCTGGGGAAGCTCGCCGTGAAGGCGGGGGCCAGGTGGGGCACCACGTCGGGCCGGTCGCGGCCGAAGCCGGCCTTGAGGACCGTGCTCACGACGAGCCCGCCGCCCGATGCGACGGCGACCAGCCAGGCGGCCCGGCGATGGCCGGCGAGGGCGAGGTAGCCGAGCACGGCCAGCACGGCGAGGGTCAGGACGGTCGGCCCGCCGAGCGCGGTGAGGTCCTGCGCGGCGCCGACGAGCCACGCGGGACCCCGCGGACGGGCGGGGTCGTCCGGCCGCCGGAGGGCCTGGAGGATCCGCTCGTCGTAGGGCTGCGCGGCGCCCTCGCCCACCTCGTCGGCGAGCTCGACGAAGGCCCACACGGCGAGGACGCTGCCGAGGGCCAGCACCAGGACCGCGGCCTCCCGCCGCAGGCGGGCGATCACGCCAGGCCGTAGCGCTTGAGACGCGTGTACAGCTGCGAGCGCGTGAGGCCGAGCAGCCGCGCCGCCCGCGACCGGTTGCCGCCGGCGCGCTCGAGAGCGTCGGCGACGATCTGCCGCTCCCAGTCGGGCAGGGAGCGGTTGGCGGAGCCGGCGAGGGCGGCGGGGCGGTCGCGCTCGCCGCCGCGCGGGCCGCCGAGCCCGAGCTGGGCGGCGGTGATGAGCCCGCCCTCGGACACGATGAGCGCCCGCTCGATGGCGTTCTGGAGCTCGCGGATGTTGCCCGGCCACCGGTGGGCGAGGAGCGCCTCGCGGGCGTCGCGGGCGAGCCCCGGCTCGCCCCGGCCCATGCGGGCGCCGAGCGTGCGCACGAAGTGGTCGGCGAGCAGCAGCACGTCCTCTCCCCGCTCGCGCAGCGGGGGCAGGTGGACCACGAAGACGTGGAGGCGATAGAAGAGGTCCTCGCGGAAGCGACCGGCCTCGACCTCCCGCTCGAGCTCGCGGTTGGTCGCGGTGACGAGGCGGACGTCGGCCACGAGGGTCGCCGTGCCGCCCACCCGCTCGAAGCGGCGCTCCTGGAGCACCCGCAGCAGCTTCGCCTGCGTCGCCGGCGACAGCTCGGCGATCTCGTCGAGGAACAGCGTGCCCCCCTGCGCGAGCTCGAAGCGGCCCGGGCGCTGGCGCTCGGCCCCGGTGAAGGCGCCGCGCTCGTGGCCGAACAGCTCGGACTCCAGGAGCGTCTCGGGCAGTGCCGCGCAGTTGACGGCCACGAACGGGCCGTCGGCGCGCAGGCTGGCCGCGTGGATGGCCCGGGCCACGAGCTCCTTGCCGGTCCCGCTCTCGCCGGTCACGAGGACGGTCGTGTCCGTCGGCGCCACCTTGGTGGCGCGCGTCAGCGCGTCGCGCAGTGCGGGGGCGCGGCCGATGACCGCCTCGAAGCCGAACCGCTCGCCCAGCTCCGTCCGGAGGGACGCCACGCGGGCCTCGAGCCGCCGCGCGCGGCCCTCGGCGTGGGCCAGCCGGCGCTGCTCGCCCGCCAGCCGCTGGTGGAGGACGGCCACGGAGACCTGGGCGGCCACCGCGGCGGCGATCTCGACGTCGGAGGCGTCGAACCAGTACGGGCGGCGCTTGCCGGCGTAGAGGGCTCCGCCCGCGGCCTCGCCCAGCCAGAGGGGGACGCCGAGGACGGAGCGACCGCCGCCCTCGACGATCAGCCGGTCGCCCGGCTTGCCGCGGTCCAGCTCGGCCGCCGCGTCGTGAACCAGCACGGGATCCCCGCGTTCGATGGCCTCCGCGAAGGAGAAGTCCTCGAGCGGGATGCGATCGGGGGTGGCGACCGTCGGTGCGTCGTCGACCTCGGCCAGCATCTCGATCTCGCGCCCGCTCGCGGAGATCAGCGCGACGCCGAGGAAGTCGAAGTCCAGCAGCGGGCGGACGGTGGCGGCGAGGCGCTCGAAGACCTCGCGGACGTTGAGGCTCGCGCCGAGGGCGCGGGAGACGCTGCCGAGCGCGGCGAGGCGCGTGTGGCGGCGCCGCTCCCGCTGGCGCAGCACGACGGTCTCGACGATCGGGGCGATGAGCGCGGCCGCCTCCTGGACGCGGTGCAGGTCGGCGTCGCCGTAGGCGGCGGGGGCGAGGCTCATCGCCACGAGTACGCCCACGACCCGCCGGTCCGCGCCGAGCGGCGCCACGACGCCCGAGCGGAAGCCGGCGTCCCACAGCCGGCGCTCGTGAGGGTTGGTGCCGTCCGTGAAGCGCGGATCGTGCCCGAAGTCGTCGACGCGCAGCGGCTGGCCGCCGAACGCGTCCCGGATGCCCCAGTCGTCGACGACGTAGCGCTCCGCGCGCGCGAAGTCGCCGGAGTAGTGCTCGCGGTGGAGCAGGGGGCCCCGGGCCGCCTGCTCGGCGACGATCGTGAAGGTGCGCCCGCCCTCGTCGAGGTGGGCCACGACGAGGCGGTCGTGCGGCAGCGACGCGGCCAGGCGCGCCGAGAAGCCGGCGAGGAGGCGGTCGGGCGGCAGGTCGTCGTCGGCGGCGCGGGCCAGCGCGGCGACGGCGCCGAGAAGGTCGTCGCGATCCTCGGCCATGACGTCAGGATACGACGGTGGCCGGGGTACGACCGGCGCGGTCGGTCAGGCGCGGCCGACGAGCGGCCCGAAGCGACGCACGAACTCGGCCTCGTCGAGGTGGCCGGCCTTGGCCAGCGCGGCGATCGTCTCCGGGCTCTGGAAGTCCTCGGGCTTGAGCCGGATCATGTACGCGGCGATCGTCTGGTACATCTCGGACTCCACGTCCACGTAGCGCACGCGGATCTTCCCGGTCTTCGGATCCATCATGAGCCCGAAGGGCACGGGCACGAGCCGGCCGGCCTGGATGGTGACCATCGCGTTGCTGCCGCCCTCGAGGAGGAAGCGGGTCGCCCAGTAGCCCAGGCTCCGGCAGTACTGGATGTCGTGCGCGCCCGGGGGCGCGCAGCGCAGCTCGTAGCCCATGTCCTTCGCCACGATGGTGACGTCGACGTCGCGGGCGCGCAGGCTCGCCTGCACCCGCTCCTTCACGAGCGAGCCCAGGTCCAGCTCGGCCAGACGCACGTTGCCGTACGCATCGCGCTCCACGTTGCCGAGGGTCTGGGGGTCGAGCCGCTCGGCGAGGCCCTCGGACAGGATGGCGACCCCGTGCTCGCGCCCGTGGACCTTGCGCTTGATGATGGCGCCCTCGAGGACGTCGGCCAGGCGGTCCAGCGTGATCTGCGGCTCCCGGAACTCCTCGGCGATCAGCGTGATGGTGGCCCCCGCCGAGCCGCCGATGCCGAGGGCGAGGTGTCCGGCGTGCCGGCCCATGACCGTCACGAAGAACCAGCGCTCGGTCGTCGACGCGTCCTGCATGAGGTTCCGGACGAGCTCCTTGCCGAGGTTGCAGGCGGTGGTGAAGCCGAAGGTCACGATGTCGCTCGGCAGCGGGAGATCGTTGTCGATGGTCTTGGGCACGTGGGCGACCGTGAGCCCCTCGACCGCCTTGGCCAGGCGGGAGGCGGCGAACGCGGTGTCGTCCCCGCCGATGGTGAGCAGGTGGTCGACCCCCAGCCGCTTCAGGGAGTCGGCCACGCGCGCGACGCCCTCCGGGGTCTTGGTCGGGTTCGTGCGCGACGTGCGGATGATGGAGCCGCCGTCGAAGTGGATCCGCGACGTGTCGTTGATCTCGAGGTCGACGACGTGCCCGAGGTCGCCCTGGGCCAGCCACTTGAAGCCGTCGTAGCAGCCGAGCACGCGGCACCCGTGGTTGCGGGCCTCGATCGTCGCCGCCGCGATGACGGCGTTGATGCCGGGCGCAGGACCGCCGCCCACCAGGATCGCGAAAGTCTTCACGCCGCCCGCCTCCGCCCTCCTATCCTACGCGATCCGTCAAAGTCCCGGGCCGCGCGGCCCGACGACCCGCGCGCGGTCACGGCCCGCAGTCGGCCGATGCCTGGGTCCTGAGCGCCGACCGGGAGGGGGGCGCCGGGACCGGCGAGGGGAACCGCCGCCGTCGCGGTCCACACCGCCGCGTCCCGGGCCCGGGCTCACAGGTAGGCGAGGAGGCGCCCGCAGGCGAGGACGCCGGTCCAGAGGAGGAGCGAGAGGATACCGGCCGCCCTG
>JAICGY010000110.1 GCA_025922915.1 Candidatus Methylomirabilota bacterium
CAGGCCGGCCAGGATCCCCGTGATGTTCACGCCCAGGTTCTGGAGGATCGCGATGACGGCGAGGCCGATCACGACCGCCTTGGCGGCCTTGCGCCCGGCCGGCACCAGGCCGAGGGCGCTGGTGCGGCCGCGCTCGACCAAACCGGCCATGGTCCGGTCGGACAGCACGTCGACCATGCGGATCAGCACCCAGGCGACCACTCCGATCGCGACCGCCTTCTCGAGGCCGACGAAGACGGTGCGCACGCCGACGGGCAGCGCGAGGAGGAGGATGCCCGCGGCGAAGACCAGGACGGCGAGCCCGAGCCGGACCGGCCCGACGGTCGCGTGGAGCAGCCGCTCGTCGAAGGTCGTCCGCGAGCGCTGGACCACCGGCCGCACCACCCGCACCACGAGGAGCGCACCGACCCAGGAGATGCCGTAGGCGAGGACGGCGACCAGCAGGAGCCCGATCCACTGCCAGAGGGCCAGGTCGAACAGGCGGATGTCGAAGAGCGGAGCCGGCAGCCACTCCGCGAGCGCGCCCGGCCCCAGCTCCTTCGCGAGCGCCGGGACCTGCGCCAGCGTGGCGGCCGCGAACTTCCACGTCGGCTGGCCGGCGTCGTCCATCACCCGCCGCAGGAGCAGGTCGACCGGCCCGCGCGCCGTCTGCACCGTCCCGAGCCGCTCGAGCTCCGGGGCGAGGCCGTCGTCACGGACGCCATCGGCGTCGTCGGTGACGAGATCGGGGCTGAGGGCCAGCGTCTGGTCCAGCACCGTCTTGAGGTCGCGCGCGAGCGCCGGGCCGCGCACCGGCCGCCGCGCGGCCGGGATCCGGCGGAGGTCGAGGAACGCGGCCGCAGCCTCCCAGTCGCCGGCGCGGGCGGCCTCGAGATAGCCGGCAACGGCCGCCCGCGGCGTCGGCGCCTCGCTCTCGGCGCGCGCCCCCGGCGTCAGGGCGACGAGCGCGGCGACGATGACGGCGATCCCGGTGGCGGCCGCGCGACGCTGGACCAGCCCACTGGCACGGTGCTCCATGGCTCTCCTCGAAACCGCCCGGACCGGGCGGCGCGTCGGGTCGGTGTGGTGAATCGCGCCCCGGAGGACGCAGCGAACGAGTCATAGCACAGTCCCCCGGCGTGACGCGCAAGGCGGATCGCCTTGACGCCCGCGCGCGGCTGCGGCTAGCCTGGGGTGTCGCCGCCGCGGCCGGAGGGCGGATGTCCGCCACGTGGAGCGTTTGCTGATCTCGAGGAGCGTTCTCGCCGCCGTCGCGCTCGCGACGCTGGTCGCGGCCTTCACCGGCCCGGCTGGCGCGGCGACCGCGGAGGACGCCTTCATCGCCGGCTACGCGGCGGCCGTCCTGGAGCGTGAGTTCGGCCTCACTCCCCGCTCGTTGACGGTCCGTGACGGCGTGCTGACGATCCACGTCGACGATCTCGCGGGCGCCGACCGCGCCCGCGTGCAGGCGGCGCTGACCCGCGTCCGTGGCGTGGCTCGGGTGGAGATCCTCGAGCCCGCCGGGCCGGCAGGGCCGCCGCCGCCCGCGGCCGCCGAGCCCCAGCGGCGCGGGGCGCTGCAGGACTGGGCGGTCGGGCTTCTGCCCGGCGGCACGCTGTTCAGGCCGCTCATCGCCGATCCGCGCTGGCCGCACTTCGCCGCCTCCAACCAGTACTACCTCCGCGGCGATCTCGACAACGTCGCCGCCGTGAGCTTCGGGGAGTCGTTCACGCTGTTCCGGGGCAGCCTCGGGGCCAGGGCCTGGTGGGAGGTCGGCATCCAGGCCGGCGTCTTCTCCGTCTTCGATCTCGAGTCCGACTCGTTCGACCTCGTGAACGCGGACTACTTCGTGGGCATCCCGCTCGGCTGGCGCTGGGAGAACTGGTCCGCGATGCTGCGCGTGTACCACCAGAGCAGCCACCTGGGCGACGAGTTCCTGCTGCGCCGGACACGGCCGAACCGCATCAACCTCAGCTACGAGGTCGTCGATCTCAAGGGGTCCTGGGAGTGGCGCGACGTGCTGCGCCTGTACGCCGGCGGCGGGTACCTCTTCGACCAGGAGCCCGAGAGCCTGGACCCGTGGTCGGTCCAGTACGGCATCGAGCTCACCAGCCCCTGGCCGGGCCGGCAGGCCGGCTGGCGCCCCATCGCCGCCGCCGACATCCAGCACCGGGAGGAGAACCGGTGGTCGAGCGACGTGTCCATCCGCGCCGGCATCGAGATCGACGGCGTGCTCGTCACCCGGCGCATGCAGATCCTGCTCGAGTACTTCCTGGGGCGCTCGCCGAACGGGCAGTTCTACACCGAGAAGATCGAGTACCTGGGGCTGGGCGTCCACTTCCACTTCTGATCGAGGAGCGCGGATGAACCGACAGCACCTGCGGTCGTTCGTCGAGGCGTACGGGCAAGCCTTCCCCGGCGAGGTGGTGCGCGTGGCGGAGCCGGTCTCCACCGACTTCGACGTGATGGCCCTCGTGCTCGAGTACGAGCGCCGGCGCCGCTTCCCGGTGCTGCTCTTCGAGCAGGTGCGCGGCCACGACCTCCCCATCGTCTGCAACGTGGTGGCGAGCCGCCGCGCGCTCGCCTTCGCCCTGGGGGTGGACGAGTCGCGCCTGGCCCTCGAGTACGCGCGCCGGATCAAGGAGACCGTCAAGCCCGTCGTGGTGACCGACCCGCCCTTCCGGACCCGCGTCCTCACCGGCCCCGCCCTCGACCTCGCGCGGCTGCCCATCCCGACCTACTTCCCCGGGGATGCGGGGCGCTACCTGACGGCCGGGATGCTGGTGGCCCGCGATCCCGAGACCGGCGTGGAGACCGAGGGCTACCACCGCTTCCAGCTCAAGGGACGCGATCGGCTCGGTGTCAGCCTGCACTCGCGCCGGCGGATGTTCGAGTACCAGCGCCGCGCCGAGGCCAAGGGCCACGCCCTGCCCTGCGCGATCGTGCTCGGCCTGCATCCCCTGGTGTCGATGGGCTCGCTCGCCTACCCGCCGCCCGACGTGGGGAAGTTCGACGTGGTCGGCGGCCTCTTCGGCGAGCCGCTGGAGGTGGGCCCGTGCGCGACGATCGACCTGCACGTGCCGGCGGCCGCCGAGATCGTGATCGAGGGCGAGGTCCTGGCCGGGACGCGCGAGCCCGAAGGTCCGTTCGGGGAGTTCACCGGCTACTTCTCGCGCCGGTCCACGCAGCACGTCTTCGTGGCCAAGGCCGTGGCCATGCGCGAGCGGCCGTGGTTCCAGTCGATCGGCTCCGGCCGCGCCGGCGACCACATCACCACCCTCGGGCTCGTGCGCGAGGCGGAGATCTGGAACGCCCTCAACCGCGTCATCCCCAACGTCACAGGCGTGCACGTGCCGCTGTCGGGCACCTCGTCCTTCACCGCCTACGTCGCCCTCCGGCAGTCGCGCCCCGGCGAGGCCAAGCACGTGATCCCGATCGTGCTCGGGGTGGACCACTATCTCAAGCTCGTCGTGGTCGTGGACGACGACATCGACGTCTTCGACGAGTCCGACGTCCTGTGGGCCGTGGCCACCCGCATGCAGGCCGACCGGGACCTGGTCGTGATCGGCGGCAGCCTGGGCGCCATGCTCGACCCGAGCGCCGACGAGCGGGGCGTCACCGCGAAGCTCGGGATCGACGCCACCCGCCCGTTCGACGAGCCCTTCGCCGACAAGCTCGTGATGGACCCCGCCCGCATGGCGTGGGCGCGGGCGCTCGTGGAGCGCCTGGGCGGCTGACGGGCGAGCGGTGGCAGCTCCTCAGGTGTTGAGCAGTTTCCCTGTCGGGGGCCGAGCCAGTGACGGCACGATGGCGCAGGTTTTGGGGTCGGACCGGCGGCACCCCCGGTGCTAGTATGGACCACCGCAAGTTCTGCGGGTCCCCCGGGGCGCCAACAGGACACCATGGACCTACTCGAGGTCAAGAGCCGCATCGCCGAGGCGCTGGTGGAGTCCATCTTCCGGCGGGCCCGCTGGGACCTGGTTCCCTTCCGTGCGAACGGCGCCCCCCTGCGGTTCGGTCGCGAGGACTTCTCGCCCGATTTCACGGTGAGCCAGACGGGGCCGGACGGCGAGGAGCGCAAGCTGCTGGTCGAGGTGAAGTACCGGCCGTACGTCGAGCAGTTCATGTCCGTGGAGAACCAGCGCGGCGACCGCTCGATCCTGGGCCTCGCCCGCCGCTCGTGGCCTTCCCTCTACTTCATCCTGGTCACCGAGCGTCCCGAGCCGGGGCGCTCCTGCTTCCAGGCGATCGGCCTCGACACCGTCCGGTGGGGCGAGCCCTTCCACACCGTCGACCTGGTCGAGGTGAAGGAGTTCGGGCTCTTCCCGCACAACATCGAGGACCACGAGGAGCTCGTCCGCCGCGTCTTCGCCCTGCTCACCGCCTGACCGGCGCGTGAGCACCCTCGTCCTCAGCAACATCGGCGCCCTCGCCACCGGGATCCTCTCCGCCCCCCGCCGGGAGGCCCACGCGATCCTCGTCCAGGACGGGCTCATCGCCGCCATCGGCGGGGCCGAGGTGGCGCGGGGCGACGCCGACGTGGTCGTGGACTGCCGGGGCACGACGGTCATCCCCGGGCTCATCGACTCGCACTGCCACGTCGTGCTGGGCGACTACACGCCGCGCCAGAAGCAGGTCGACTTCCTCGACTCCTACGTCCACGGCGGCATCACGACCGTCGTCTCCGCCGGCGAGGGCGTCCATGCCCCCGGCCGCCCCCACGACCCCGTGGCCGCCAAGGCCCTCGCCATCGCCGCGGCCAAGTGCTTCGCCGCCTTCCGCCCGAACGGGATGAAGGTGGTGGCCGGCTCCGTCGTGCTGGAGCCCGGACTGACCGAGGAGGACTTCGCGGAGATGGCCCGCCACGGCGTGCGCCACGCCAAGTACGGCTTCGGCGGCTACGCCCACCCGGACGAGGGCGCCCCCGACGTCCGGCGCGCCCAGCGCCACGGCCTCTGCGTCATGTCCCACAGCGGCGGCACCTCCATCCCCGGCTCGAGCCCGATCACCCACGAGACGCTGCTGCGCCTCGCGCCCGACGTCGCCGGCCACGTGAACGGCGGGACGACGTCCCTCGACGACACCGGCCTCGCCTGCCTCGTGCGGGAGAGCACCATGGCGCTGCAGATCGTGCAGGCCGGCAACCTGCGCTCCGCCCTCCACATCCTGGACCTCGCCCGCGAGGCCGGAGCGCTCGCGCGCGTGTGCCTGGCCAGCGACACGCCGACGGGCACGGGCGTGATGCCGATGGGCGTGATCAAGACGGTGTGCGAGCTGGCGTCGCTCGGCGGCCTGCCGCCCGAGGTGGCGATCGCCCTCGCCACGGGCAACAACGCGCGCGCCTTCCGGCTCGACACGGGCCGCATCGAGGTCGGCCTGCCCGCGGACCTCGTGGTGTGCGACGCGCCGGTGGCCTCGGCCGCGCGCGACGCGCTCGGCGCCATCGCGCGCGGCGACATCCCCGGCGTCTCCTGCATCGTCATCGACGGCCAGGTGCGCGTGGGGCGCAGCCGGAACACCCCGCTCGCCGGGCGGCTGGCCGAGATCCGCGGGGTGCCGGGCCTGGGGGGCGGACACTAGAGGGGCGAATGCAGGCGCGATCTCCGGCGCGCCTTTGCGGTCCAGGATCAGGCGAAGCACGGCCACTAGAGAGGTACCGAGCCGCGGGAGAGCCCATGCAACCGCGAGAACTGGTCCAGGCCTGGGTCGAGGCGTTCAATCGCGCCGACGTCGACGCCCTCGCCGGCTTCTACGCCGAGGACGCCGCGAACCACCAGGTCGCCGAGTGGCCCATGCACGGCCGCGACGCGATCCGACGGATGCTCGCCGCCGAGTTCGCGTCGGCGAGCATGTTCTGCATCGTCGAGCACATCTTCGAGGACGGTGAGTGGGCCACCTCGAGTGGCGGGACCCGCTGGGCCTCGAGGGGCGCGGGTTCTTTCACGTCGTCCGAGGAGAGATCGTGTTCCAGCGGGGTTACTGGGACAAGCTCACGTTCCTCCGCACGCGGCGCTTGCCCATGCTGATCGGCCGTGAAACAGAGGCGGTCGTGGGAGACATGACGGTCGGAATGCTCGCTTCGCTCGCGCTGAGAGTCCGACGCCGCGCGTGCGCCGGTCGAGTTCCTCGAGGCCTCCCGCCGATGAGCCCGCGAGTCTCGGCCAGTGCCGTGAGCCAGCCGTGACGAGGGTCGGGATCGTCGGCGGACTCGGCCCGGAGTCCACCATCGACTACTACCGTCGCATCCTCGAGGCGTGGGAGCGGGACGACCCGTCCACCGCGCCGTCCATCGTCATCGACAGCCTCGATGTCCGGCTGGCCCTGCGCCTCGTCGAAAAGGACCGCCCGGCCCTCACCGAGTACCTCCTGGCCTCGCTGCGCCGGCTCGCCGGCGCCGGCGTGGACTTCGCCGCGATGACCGCCAATACTCCCCACATCGTGTTCGATGACCTCGCGGCCCGCTCACCAGTACCACTGCTGAGCATCGTCGAGGTATGTGCCCAGGAGGCGCGACACCGCAACCTGGCCCGCCTGGCCCTTCTTGGCACGCGCTTCACCATGGAGGCCTCCTTCTATCCCGTGGTGTGCGCACGCTACGGCATTGTCGTGGTGCCGCCCGACGACGCGGACCGCGCCTGGGTGCACGAGCGGTATGTGGGCGAGCTCCTCAAGGGTGAGTTCCGCGACGACACGCGGCGGCAGTTCATCTCGCTCGTCCGCCGCCTGCGAGCCGAGGAGAGCATCGACGGGGTCATTCTCGGCGGGACCGAGCTGCCGTTGCTCTTGACGACACAGGTCATCGCGGACATTCCCGCGCTCGACACAACTTCCTTGCACGTCGCCGCCATCGTCAAGCGGTTGCGCCATCCTCCTCCCTTACCCGGGCGCCCGTGATTCGACGACGCGGTTCTCGGGCGCGTCGCCCGCGGCGATGGCGTCTTGTGACCATCGAGGATGAGGAGCACGGTCCTGCTAGACTCGTCCATGGCTGAGGCCACATGCCGCCGCTGACTCCCTTCTTCCGCGAGGTCGGTACCGGTCCGGGCGTCGTGTGTCTGCACGCGAACGCGAGCAGCTCGAGCCAGTGGCGGGCACTGATGGACGCCCTCGCCCCGGCGTTCCACGTCCTGGCCCCGGACTCGTACGGCGCGGGGAAGAGCCCCGCGTGGCCGACCGACCGACCGGTCGGGCTGCGCGACGAGGCCGAGCTGCTCGAACCCGTCTTCGCCCGCGCCGGAGAGCCCGTTGCGCTCGTCGGCCATTCGTACGGCGCCGCCGTGGGGCTCGTCGCCGCCCTCGCCCGACCTCGTCGCGTTCGCGCGCTGGCCGTGTACGAACCGACGTTGTTCTCGCTCCTGGACGCCGAGTCGCCGCCGCCGAACGAGGCAGACGGGATCCGCGCCGCCGCCGGCCGGGCGGCCGCCGCGCTCGATGCCGGCGATCCGCTCGGCGCGGCCGAGAGTTTCATCGATTACTGGATGGGCAGCGGCGCCTGGGCACGCACTCCCGAAGCGCGCAGGGGCCCCATCGCCGCGTCCATCGTCAACGTTCGCGGCTGGGCCGGCGCGCTGTTCGGTGAGCCGACTCCGCTAGAGGCCTTTGCCACGCTGGACGTTCCCGTGCTCCTGATGGTCGGCAAGGACTCGCCGGCATCGTCCAGAGGCGTTGCCCGGCTCCTGACGAGGACGCTGCCCCGGGTGGAGGTCATCGAGTTCGACGGACTCGGACACATGGCACCCATCACCCACCCCGACGTCGTCAATGCCGCCATCGCCCGCTTCCTGGAACGAGGCTGAGGCGCTGGAAGCACGGTTGGAACCGATGTTCTTTGCCGGATGGGAGGGCCTGGCCCGCACCCTGATCGTCGGGGTGCTGGCGTACGTCGCACTGGTCGCGTTCCTGCGCCTGTCGGGGAAGCGGACTCTGTCGAAGATGAATGCGTTCGACCTCGTCGTGACCGTCGCCCTCGGCTCGACCCTGGCGACCGTCCTGCTCAACAAGGGTGTCGCCCTGGCCGAGGGGGCGCTGGCCTTCGCCTTGCTGATCGGCCTGCAATTCGCTGTCACCTGGTCCAGCGTGCGAGCGCGCTGGGTCCGGCAATTGGTCACGGGCGAGCCGCGGATGCTGTTGTACCGGGGGGAGCTCCTGCCGGCGGCCATGCGGCGGGCCAGGGTAACCGACGACGAGGTGCGGGCGGCGGTCCGCGCAGCCGGCTTGCCATCCCTGGGGGATGCGGAGGCCGTCGTGCTGGAGACGGACGGGTCGTTCAGCGTGGTCCGGCGCGGCGGCGGAGCCGGCCCTTCCAGCCTCGCTGGTGTGCAGGTGATCTGATGGGCGCACTGGACGCGAGTCCTGGCGTCATCATCTTCACGTCGGCCGCCACCATTGCCGGCCTCTATGCGTTCGCCTGCCAGATCCGCGAGGACCGGGTCGCACGCGAAGCGGTGAGGCGCGTGCGAGAACGACACCCCGGGGCGTGCCAGAGCATGAGCTGGGTCCTCCGCCGGATCGCCAACCCGAGCGTCAAGCTGAGAGAGTTGCGGAGCAGACATGGCGTGAGCGACGGCGATCTCGAGCAGCAGATCGAGCTGGTCCAGCGCCTGGAGCGGCACAAGATCGTGGCTCTTGGTGCCGCCTTCCTCTGCATCGCAGTCCTGCTCGTCGGCTCCCAGTTCTGGGGCTGGGTCTGGGACTGATCCGCGAGGCCGGCGCGCGCGGTCTGCCCGCACTCGAGGGCGTGCAGCGCGAGCCCGTGGCGTGAGCTCAGGCGGCTGCGCTGGAACGGGGCGCCAGGCCGCGGTTGGCGAGGCGTTCTCACGGTTTTCTTGACGCCACCGCCGGCGGCCGCAGTATCCTCGTCGACGGTGCCGGGATCGGGATCCGGGCTCGCACACACGCCGCTCGTCGGGGAGGTCTCGTGGCCCTGAGCCCGATCTCGCGGCGCGCGCTCCTCGGCGGCAGCATCGCCGCCGGGGTCGTGAGCGCCCTCCCCGCAGCGGCGCAGAGCCCTCCCGTACCGCTGCTGCTCGACGACGCCAGCGGGCTCAACGCCATGCCCGTCGCGCGCCACTGGCGGCCCGCTCGCGTGACCGGAGAGGCGTGGCTCGACGCGCTCCGCGCCGAGCTGAAGGCAGCCGCGGCCGAGGGGCGGCCGGTCGCCGTCGGCGCCGCCCGCCATTCGCTCGGCGGACAGGCGCTCGCGCGCAACGGGGTCGCGATGACGTTCGACGTGAAGCCGGCGACCGGCTCCTGGCTTGCGATCGACCGCGATGCGAAGGTGTTTCGGGTCGCGGCCGGCGCGCGGTGGAGGCAGGTGATCGAAGCGCTCGACCCTCTGGGGCTCTCCCCCGCCGTGATGCAGTCCAATCACGACTTCGGCGTGGCCGCCACGCTGTCGGTCAACGCCCACGGCTGGCCCGTCCCGCACGGGCCGTTCGGGACCACCGTCCGCTCCTTTCGCCTGATGCTCGCCTCCGGCGACCTGATCACGTGCTCGCCCACGGAGAATGCCGAGCTCTTCGCCCTGGCGATGGGGGGCTACGGCCTCTTCGGGGTGATCGTCGACCTCGAGCCGGCCCTGGGGCCGAATCGACTGCTGCGCCCGACCTACGAGCTGCTGCCCGCCGCGCAGCTCGGCCCCCGCATGGTCGAGCGCCTCGCGCAGGACTCCTCGGTCGAGATGGCCTACGGGCGCCTCGCCGTCGATGCGCAGCGCTTCCTCCGCGAGTCCCTCCTCGTCACGTACCGGCCGGCGGCCGGCACGCCGCCCGCGGTGACGTCGGGCGGGGCGCTCGTGAGCCGCTCCCGGGAGATCTTCCGGGCCCAGATCGGCTCCGACGAGGCGAAGCGAGCGCGCTGGCACGCGGAGACGGTGGCGGCGCCGAAGGCTTCGTCCGGGATCGCCTCGCGCAACCGGCTCCTGAACGAGCCCGTGGCCAACCTCGCCGGCCCGGACCGCTCCCGCACGGACATCCTGCACGAGTACTTCCTGCCGGCCGACGGCCTCGAGCCCTTCCTCGCCGCCTGTCGCGTCGCGATCCCTCGCTCGCGCCAGGACCTGCTCAACGTGACGCTGCGCTACGTCCAGGAGGACAGGATCAGCGTGCTGGCCTACGCCCGCGGGCCCCGCGTGGCCGCCGTGATGCTCTTCTCGCAGCGCAAGACGCGCGCGGACGAGGAGGACATGGCCGCGATGACCGAGCGCCTGATCGACGCCGCCCTCGACGCGGGCGGCACCTTCTACCTGCCCTACCGGCTGCACGCGCGGCGCGACCAGGTCGCCCGGGCCTATCCGCGCGTCGAGGAGCTCGTGACCCGCAAGCGCCACCACGATCCCGGCCTGCTGTTCCGCAACACGATGTGGGACCGGTACTTCGCGACGTGACGCCCGCGCCGCTCGCCCGCGTGCCGGCGAGCCCGCTCCGCATCCTCGCCGGCATCTATGCCGTGCTGTTCGCGGTCGTGACCAGCCTCGACTACGTCCCCGGCCTCACCGACGGCGAGGGGCGCACGTTCGGGTTGTTCGCCCTGGACGTCTTCGACGACGCCCTGCACGCGGCGTCGGGGCTGTGGGCGGCGCTCGCCGCGTGGTGGTCGACCCGCGCCACCATCGTCTTCTTCCGCGTGTTCGGCACCCTCTACTGCCTGGACGGCCTGCTCGGCCTCCTCACGGGCTCCGGCTACCTCGACCTGGGCATCCTGGTGCACGGGGTGCTGGACCTGCCGCTCATGACGCGCATTCTCATGAACCTGCCGCACATCGTGATCGGCGGGTTCGCGGCCTTCACCGGCTTCGTGCTCGGACGGCCCTGAGCCCCTCCCGCCGGCGCCGGGCTCGGAGCATGGCGCGCCGGGCGAAGCGGCTCGCCGTCGGTCTGCTCGTGCTCGCCGCCGTCCTGGCCGCGCCGGTCCTCTGGATCGAGGGGGTCTGCACGGCGGCGCGGGATCCCGTCGTGCGAACGGACACCCCTCTGGTGGAGCCCGGCTACGTGCGGCGCGAGGCGGACAGCTTCCTCTCCTTCCCCGAGTGGCACATCGTCTATGCCTACGAGGATCTCTCCGGTGTCCTCCGCGAGGGCGACGAGAGCGACTTCGCCTACGCGGGACAGATCGCGGGATTCTGGACGAGCCTGTGCGGGCTCACCGGCGCGGTGACGGCCCGCGCGCCCGTGGGCACGGACACGAAGATCATGC